>DATHNJ010000294.1:0-11917 GCA_035486155.1 Occallatibacter sp.
GCCGCTGCAGGGCAAGTTCCTGGAGCTGCTGGTGCGCATGTCGAGCGCGCGGCGCGTGCTGGAAATCGGCATGCTGGGCGGCTACAGTACGGCATGGATGGCCCGTGCTCTGCCCTCCGACGGCCGAGTGATTTCGCTGGAGCTTGAGCAACGGCACGCCGATATTGCGCGCAAAAATCTCGAAAGCGTGAACCTCTCCGATCGCGTCGAGATTCGCGTGGGACGCGCCGCGGACAGTCTGCAGAAGCTCGTCGCAGAGAAAGCCGCGCCGTTCGACTTGATCTTTATCGACGCCGACAAAGCGGGCTATCCGGACTATCTGGACTGGTCGCTCAAGCTGTCACGCCCCGGCACAGTGATCGTCGCTGACAATGTGGTGCGCGAAGGCGCGGTGATCGATCCGAAGAGCGCCGATCCGAATGTGCAGGGAGTGCGCCGCTTCACGGAGAAGCTTGCCGCCGAGCCGCGTCTGACGGCCACAGCGCTGCAGACCGTCAGCTCAAAGAAGCACGATGGCCTGATTCTGGCGGCCGTGCGCTGATCGAGCGAGACACTGTCTCTGCATCGGGCAAATGAGGTTTCCCACCCTTGCTGCGCAAGGATGGAAAACCCACAGATCACAAAGACCGCGTCAAATTCCTAGCGCTGCTGCAGGCTCGGGTCCTGCGGCGCCTGCTCCGTGATGTGCACTGAGTGCTCGAGGCGGAAGGTAAGCAGCGTCTCGGCCGGCAGAACAATCTGCTTGTTGCCGGTAAGCCCGGCCCCTGCCGTTCCAGCGCCGCCGCCCGCCAGGGCGCCAATCGCCGCGCCCTTACCGCCGCCCGCAAGCCCGCCAATGAGCGCTCCGAAACCCGCGCCGCCGCCGATGAACCCCGCCGATCGCTTGCCTTTGCCCTTCTCGGCCTGTTCGATCGAACTGGTTGAAACCGGATAGCTGCCAAATTTGGTGTGCACGCGCTCCAGGCGCACAGAGAGCAAGGCGCCGCCCTTGAAGTGCCCCAGAGGCTTGGCGTCGACCACCAGCCCTTCGGCGCGCGCATGACGCGGGATGACGACAGCGCCATCTACCACTACGTCGTCAGCGACAGTCGCGCGGAAGGAATCGCCGGCATGAGAGATGGCTGAACCGAGGTCGGAGTCCAGACGCACACGCAGACGCGTGCCTGCGGGCAGCTTCACCATGGCCGGTGGTGGGGGGGGAGGTGGTGGCGCAGCAGCTTGCTGCTGGCCGTTGGCTGGCGTCGCAGTCGGGGCTGGCGTCTGGGTGGCTTGAGGCTGACCGGCAGGCTGGCCCGGAGCAGGTTGCTGCGCACTCGGCGCCGGTTGCGGGTTTTGGCTGCTGGTGGGAGCGCTGGTGGATTTGTTGCAGCCGCTGAGAGCGGCGGCGAGACAGAGAGCGGAAAAGAAAGCAGAACTACGGGGGATGTTCATCGTGCTTGCTCCTTCTGGTCTATTCTCCGCAACATAGCGAACGGCAACTCAAGAACCCAGAACAGCAGATAAGGACATCGGCAAGGGCTTGCGGTTCGCGGATCGAGAACTTGCGCCGGTTATCGGGTTGACCCGCCCGCCTATGCGTTCAATTCTCGCTTATCAGCGCGCGCAACGCTGCGGCGTAGTGCTCCGGCAGCGGTTTGCGGTTGAGCTGGTCATCGCAGACCACATGGACCGTTTCGCCTTCAGCCAGCAATGTAGGCTCGGCGCCGTTCTCTGCCTTGCGCAGAATTTTATAGGCGAACTTGATCACCGATCCACGCAGCAGAGCCGGGCGCGTCTCGATCAGGATCTCGTCATCGTAACGAGCGGGCGCGCGATAGCGACAAGTCGCCTCGACAACGGGAAGAATGCACTCGTGCTCTTTTTCGAGCTGGCTGTAGGCCAATCCCAACGAGCGAAGCAATTCGACGCGCCCCAGTTCGAACCAGACCAGATAGTTGGCGTAGTACACGATGCCCATCTGGTCGGTTTCGGCGTAGCGCACGCGCACCTGATGCGTGACGACTGGCATATCCGCGGGTCTCTTCCGGTTGACTATGGCTTCAGGTGGCTGAATATCGTCAGCTTGGCCACGTCGTTAAAGCTCACATAAGCGAAGAACATCACCAGCACCACGAAGGCCGCCTGATAGATGCGCTCCTTGATCACGATGCTGATGTCGTGGCGCAGCAGGCTCTCAATCAGCAGAAGCATGATCAGCCCGCCATCGAGGATCGGGAATGGAAGCAGGTTCAAAATGCCCAGGTTGAGGCTGATTCCAGCAGCAAGTCCGAACTTCGGCGCCCAGTACTTCGTCTCGGCTGCCTGGCCGGCCGCATGCGCGATGCCCACAGGGCCGGCAAGCTGCTTGACCGAAGCCTGATGCGTGAAGAGCTTCTTAAGCACGTCGACGATCATCAGCGAATTCTCGGCGCAGAAGTCGCCGGACTCGCTCACTGCTTCGCTCAGCGTCATCGGTCGCTGATGCATTGGCGGGTCTGCGGGAGGCACAGCCATGAACCCAAGGAGCCACTGTCCATTCTGCTGCCAGGGGTGAACCACCGTTGGCGGCAGAGTGACGCCATTGCGGCTGACGGTAAGCGTCACAGGCTTGCCTTCGCCTTGCTGCAGGTAATCGAGCAACGGGTCAACGGTGTGGAACGGATGGCCGTCAACGGCTACGATCGCATCGCCTCCCTTAAGCCCCGCTCTCTCTGCGGGTGAATTCGAGAGGGTTTGATCCACGCCAATAGGACCGTGCGCGTATTCAAGGTAGATGCCGGTCTGGTTCAGCTCGAATCCGGTCTTTGAAGTCTTGTCGGGAACGTGCAAGGACATTTGCAAGCTCTGGCCATGACGATCCACGACGACCGGAACGAATTTGCCGCCGCTGTTGCGCGCCAAGTCGACGAAAGTCTCGAAGTCCGGATTTGTCGCTGCGCCGAACTGCTGGAAGATGTCGCCCGGCTGCAAGCCTGCAGCGGCAGCCGGCGATCCAGGCGTGACCCACTCAAGCATTGAGGTCTTAATGTTAGGAACTTCGTTGATCCAGCCGAAGTAGATCACCATCAGCACGAAAGCGAGGATGAAGTTGGACACCGGGCCGGCCAGGCCGATCAGCATACGCTGCCAGCGGGGATGTGAAGTAAAGGCCCCAGGGTCGGCCTGCAAATCTTCCGCCAGTGCGCCGGCGCCGCCCGAACTGATCTGGTCCGGCGTCTCGCCGGTCATCTTCACGTAGCCGCCTAAGGGCAGCAGACAAATTTTGTAATCCGTATCGCCGTACTTCATTCCGAACAGGCGCGGACCGAAGCCTACCGAGAAAGCCTCAACGCGGACGCCGCACAGCTTGGCCACGGCGAAGTGGCCGAACTCATGCACCACGACCATGACCCCGATGAGGACGATGAAGGCGAGAGCGGAGACTAAGAATTCATGTATATATGTGGGTTCGATCCTCTAAGCCAGCAGTCTATTGGACGCGGGTTCAGCCTCTGCGACGCTCGTGAACATACGAGCCCTTTGACGCGCTTCCGCATCGGCGGAGAGCACGTCTGCAATCGTCGTGGGATGCGCTTCAGGCGTGGAGGCCAGCACTTTTTCAATTGTATCCGGGATTCCGGTAAAGGAAATCCGGCGATCGAGGAATGCTTCCACAGCGATTTCATCGGCGGCATTCAACGCGATACAGTGCGCGCCGCCTTTTTCCGCAGCCTCATAGGCTAAACGCAGGCAAGGAAAGCGGTTAAAGTCAGGCTGCTCGAAATCAAGATGGCTCAGGGCGGCCAAGTCGAAGGTCAAATTGGAGGCCGGGCGCTCTGGGTACGCAAGTGCATAAAGGATCGGCAAGCGCATGTCGGTCACAGAGATCTGGGCCAGGATCGAGCCGTCGACGTACTCGACCAGCGAATGCACCGTGGACTGCGGATGCACCGTAACCCGAACCTGCGACGGCGGCGCGTCGAACAGGCGGCAGGCCTCAATGACTTCGAGGCCCTTGTTCAGCATGGTGGCCGAGTCGATGGTTATGCGGCGGCCCATCACCCAGGTGGGATGCTTGAGAGCCTGCTCCGGCGTGATGGACGCGAATTGATCGATGGGCAGCTTGCGGAATGGGCCGCCTGAAGCCGTAAGCCAGATGGCCTTCACTTCGCTGTGCGCCCCGACGCGCATGCATTGATGCACCGCGTTGTGCTCGCTGTCGATGGGCAGGATAGGCACTTTGCGCTGGCGCGCGGCGGCGGTGAGAATCTCGCCGGCGGCGACCATGCATTCCTTATTGGCGAGGCCCACAGGCCTGCCGGCAAGAATGGCGGCATGCGTGGCTTCGAGCCCAGCGACGCCGACGATGGCGGAGACAACGAAATCTGCCTCGGGATGCGTGGAGCAGGCGACCGTGCCTTCGGCGCCATAGACAACGTCTATCCCAGTCACGCCGGATTCGCGCAGGCGCTTCTTTAGCGCATCGGCAAGCTCTTCGGTCGCAAGCGAAACGATCTTCGGCCGCCAGCGCGAAGCCTGCGCAAATGCTTCATCGACGTTGCGGCCTGCGGCCAGCGTGGCCACGGAGTAGCGGTCAGGAAATTGCTCGACGATGGAGAGGGTGCTCTGGCCGATGGAGCCGGTCGAGCCGAGAATGGCAAGTCGTTTCAAGACTGGTTGAATGCCTCCGCTCCATTATCTCGCAAAGAATCTTTCGAGCCCCGTTCGGGCTTCGTCTCAGCGAATCGACTGCGCATACCAGAGCACGGGCGCAGCCAGCAGCAGCGCGTCGATGCGATCGAGCATGCCGCCATGGCCGGGAAGCAGATTGCCGGAGTCCTTCACGCCAGCCGAGCGCTTGAGCGCGGACTCGGCCAGATCGCCTACCTGCGAGGCGACGTTGAGCAGCACGGCCATGATCAGCCAGTACCACCACACCTCATCAGCCATGGAAAACTTCGTGAAGTTCAACTTAGCCAGCTCCGCCGAAAGCCAGTAGAGTCCGCCGGTCACCAGCAAGCTGCCGAAGACAGAGCCGATGGCGCCAGCCCACGTTTTGTTGGGGCTGATCTCCGGCGCCAGCTTGCTCCTGCCCCACATACGGCCCACATACAAGGCGACAATGTCGCCGGCCCACACCGCAAAGAGCAGAAACACCACCAGCGAAGGACCATTCGACTGCTCGCGCAGAATCGGGATCGAAAGCAGCGTGAGGCCGACGTAGCAAAGCGCGAAGACCGAGGAGCAGGCGTCGACCAGGACATGCTCGACCGGTTTACGAAATGTGCAGCAGGCCAACAGGCTGAGGCAGAGCCCACAGAAGAGCACAACAGTCTGATCGGGCCATTGATAGTTGCCCGCAAAGAGCGCGATGATTGCGGCGAGAACAGCAAAGCGAGGCGGTGTTGCGCCGCACTTCTCCGCCAGTCCGAGGAACTCCCAAGCAGCCAGTATGGAGATCGCCGCCGCCACAACCGTGACCAGCCATTTGGGCGCCAGGAAAACCAGCGCCAGCGCCAAAGGCGCGAGAACCAGAGCAGTTAGGACACGTCGCATCAGGGATGAGGATACACGGTTGGGCGTGACAAAGCCTGTACCTTACGCTGAGATAGTCAGACAATCTAGATAATTGTCTAGATTGTCTATATACTACATGAGTTACAAATCAGAGGTAAGCCATGAAGTTGAGTGATCAGGTTCGTGAACTTGTTCGCACAAAGTACGTAGAGCCGGCATTACGCGCCGGCAAAGCGCACTTTTCAGTCGCAGTGAAAGACCTCATTCCGGAACTCGTTGCGCATGGCTTTCCTCCAGGAAATACCCCACAGATCTGCACCGCTCCTCGCAAGGAGTCGTTTCTCCGCGAAGAAGGGATCGAGATTGAGTCGATCGACGGTCCGCCTTCGAAGATGAGCACATCGGTAGTCTTTCACTTCCGGGTTGCACAATTGTCCCCGCGAGCGCCGAGGGATTTGCGGGAATCGGCAGCGCCCGGCGGAGATGCCGAAAGTCCGGAAGCGCGCGCGCGCAGATTGGCGGGAAAACTGCGCGGCTTACTGAAAGAAGAGTTGGCTGAGTACGGAGGGGGCGAAGCATTCATCCGCTGGGTTCGCGGCTATGACGAGGAAGATGCGGGATGAGCCGCATCTTTTGGGACAGCATGATCTCGATCTACCTTCTCGAAGATCATCCCGTCTTCGCCGAACGGGCGCTGGAACTTCTTGAGCGCTCGTTTCGGCGCAACGATCAGCTCTTTACCAGTTACTTTGCGCTCGGCGAAATTATGGCAGGCGCCGAAAAAGCGTCGGATCCAAGTAAAACGCGAGCTGTACAGGAAACGCTCAAGGAAATCGGCTTCCGTTATCTGCCCTTCGACGAATCAGCAGTTGCACCGTTCTCTCATTTGAGAGCGAAGGAGAAACTCAGATCCGCCGACTGCATTCACCTGGCCTGTGCAGCATCGGCAGGAATCGATCTTTTTCTGACCGGCGACAAGCAGCTTGTCAAACTGGATGTGCCTGGAATCCAGTTCATCGCCGACTTCAACGCGCAGATCTTGTAAACGCGAAATCACAGTCTCGAGTCGTGCTTCGATTGACTGCTGACTGTGTTTTCGCGCTCAACCCCTGAGCGCCTAGCGCGAAGGCCACTCCCACTTCGGCGTATTGAATTTCGTCTGGCCGGCGACCGTCGTTTCGCCGAATGACTTCTCAAGATGCAGTCGACGACAGCCTTCGATCTTTTCAAGCGTCGCGATGAGCACCGGAGAGTGCGAGACCACGACGATTTGCGTGTGCGTTGCGGCGTGTGCGATGAGCCGCGCCATGGCCGGCAGCAGGTCCGGGTGCAAGCTGGTCTCAGGCTCGTTCAGGACCATGAGCTGCGGCGGTCGCGGCGTGAGCAGAGCGGCCGTCCAGAGCAGGAAGCGCAAGGTGCCATCAGAGAGCTCGGCGGCGCCGAGCGGCCGCAGCAGTCCATGCTGATGGAGTTGCACCTCGAAACGGCCGCTCGGTCCAGAGACGCTGACGCGGCTGCCGGGAAACGCGTCAGCGATGGTGCGCGCCAGCGCCTCGCGGTCTCCAAACAGGATGATCGTCTCGATGGCGGCAGCCAGATCCGCGCCTTCGTCACTCAGGACAGGAGTAAACGTGCCGACCTGCGGGGTGCGGACTGGAGCGTCTTTGTCCGTCCGAAAGCCTTCGTAAAAACGCCAGCCGCGAATGGACTCGCGTACCGCCAGCATCTCCGGCGCACGCTCCGGATCAGCGATGCTGGCCAACATGCTGTCGGTCGAAGCGAGTTCTTTTGTGAGCAGCAGGGGCTCGTCATGCTTGGCTGTCTTTCCCGGAGTCAGTTGCACTATGCGGTTGTTGCGATCGACCAGTACGGCCGCGCGCCGATACACCGCGCCATGCCAGATGCACTCGCGCTTGATGGCCGGGTCTAGAGGAAATGCGATCTGCGCCGGCGGCGGATAACCAAGATCGATGCAGTAACTGAAGGGCTCCGCGGCAAATCCAAGCTTGAGGCTGACAGCGTGCTGCCGCGGCGTTCCCTGGACCGGACGTTCTCCCTGTCGCACGCTGCGCGCAATGGTCTCCGGGCCGGCCCACAATGTCGAGCCCAGTCCACCTTCACGCGCGAGCGAGCCCACGACAGCATTCAGCGCGGCATCGGCAAGCAGTCGCAGCGCTCGATAGAGGCTTGACTTTCCGGTTCCGTTTGCGCCGGTGACCAGGTTCAATTGTCCGAGCGGAAGAACGATCTTGCGCAGCGAACGATAGCCGGAGATCGCCAGCGTTTCAATCATGCACGAAGGATATCGTTCGCGAAGAGAGACGGAGAAGAAAGTAGGTTAGCCCGCTGCGATCTTCATCTGCTCGGGGTCTTCTTCCACTTCGCCGCAGCTTTCGCCGATGCCGCCGAAACGACGCTCGCGACGCTGGAAGGCCGCAATCGCTTCGAGCAGATGAATCCCGCGGAAGTCGGGCCAAAGCCGGTCGGTAACGAAGATCTCGGTATAGGCGATCTGCCACAGCAGATAATTCGACACGCGCATCTCGCCCGAGGTGCGAATCAGCAGGTCGGGATCAGGCATGTGCGCCGTGTAGAGATGGCGATGAATGTCCTCTTCGGTGATGCGGTCGGGCGAGATCTGCTTGAGGCGCATCTCGGCGGCCAGAGCCCGAAAGGCGTCGACCATCTCCGAGCGCGCGCCGTAGTTCAGCGCCAGGGTCAGCGTGGTGCCGGTGTTGCGCGCCGTCGTCTCCCGCGCCCATTGCATCCGGTCTTGCACTTCGCTGGGCAGATCATGGGTGCGCCCGATGTAGCGAATGCGGACATTGTTGTCCATCATGCGCTGCACGTTGGAGTCGAGGTAGCTCCGGAGCAGCCGCATGAGGAAGTTAACTTCCGTTTTTGGCCGGCGCAGGTTGTTCTCGAGCGAAAAGGCGTAAAGCGTTAACCAAGGCAAGCCGATGCGCGAGGCCGTCTCGGTGACAAGCTGCACGCTCTTGGCGCCTTGCTGATGGCCGAGGAAGCGCTTGAGCGAGCGGCGGCCGGCCCAGCGGCCGTTGCCGTCCATAATGATCGCGACGTGGTCGGGCAGGCTCTCGGGCTTGAGGGTTGCATATACAACGCGCTCCTCGGATGAGAGCTCGTCGATACGCAGCGTGCCAGTCAGTTGCAACGGGATCGCCTCTTATTTAACTTGCGGCTTCCGGTCGGCGCTCAAAATAATCGATCACATCACTACGGCAATTCGCAGCGCCTGATCCGGATCGGGGGCCGGTTCACTTAACCATGATACATGCGACGAAGAACGAAACTCCGGCAGCGAAAAGCCCCGGCGATTTCGAACCTAGCACATGGGTCATGCTGCCGCAAACGCTATAGAGCAACGCAGAGAACAGAAGTTTTACCGCGCACGAATACGCACGCTCGCGTGAAGCCGCACGACCGGCGGCCGGCTTTTTACGCCGTGCGTCGCCGGCCCGTGACCATATCGCGTAGCGAGCCGAAGAACAGGGTGCGATGCAGCGAATCCAGATTCGGAAGCAACGAGGCAATCTCGGCCAGGAATGGATCGGCAAAGATCGCGGCTACTTCTTCCTCGCGACGGCTGCGAGAGTCGCGCACCAAGTGGCTCATCTCGACTTCCAGCGCGTTCGCCAGGCGCTCCAGAGAGCCGAGCGTCGGAATCGCCTTGCCGTTCTCGATCTTGGAGATGTAGGTACGAGGCACCTGCATGCGGCCGGCGAGCTGGCGCTGACTGAGGTGGCGGGCGCGACGAATCTCGCGCACTTGCCCTGCGACCTGCAATCCCGCCTCAGCGGCCTGGGGCACAGGCTGCGTCGTCACCAGTTGAGGGGTTAGGGGCGCTTGCTCCTCGACATCAAGGGGCAAGTGGCACCGTCTGCAGAGAGAATTTCCAGTTCTGTATTGGACCAGCTTGCACTTCTCACAACGCAGAACTTCTCTCGTATCCACACACGCAAGGGTGGTAGCCATCATATGGTTGCGGAGCGCCAGAGCGGGCTCTCCGCGGCGCGTTTTGGCGCCGTGAATGGTGTTACTTTGGGGGAAGTGAACCATAACTGTCAAGTAGAAACTTAGGGTCAAACCTAAGATTTCCCCATCATACCCGGAAATACCCAAAGAATCACGAACCATAAACAGCAACTTGGAGGCAAAAATTTATGGACTCGAACGGCGCGGCGCAGTACGGGCGCGAAGAGGCGTGGCGGTTGCTGACCGAGTGGACGCAAAGCGACAGCCTGCGCAAACACGCGCGCTCTGTAGAGATTTGCGTGTCGTCCTGCGGCGCGGCGGAGGCGGACCGGCAGGGGCTTGCCGGCGAAGCGCGTGAGAAGTTTCTGGAGCTCTACGCGACCACGGCGCTGCTGCATGACTTCGACTACGAGAAACATCCGTCCCTAGAAGAGCATCCCTTTGTCGGAGTCCGCGAATTGGAGCGACTGGGCTGGCCGCAGGAGATGCGCACGGCGATCCTGGGACACGCGCAGTACTCTGGCGTGCCGCGCGTGACGCATCTCGATAAGGCGCTGTTCGCCTGCGACGAGCTGGCCGGATTTCTGACTGCATGCGCGCTGGTGAAGCCGACCAAGGCGATTGCCGACGTTGAGGTGGCGAGCGTACGGAAAAAGATGAAGGACAAGGCGTTCGCCAAGGGCGTGAATCGCGAGGACGTGATTCAGGGCGCGGCGGAGCTGGGCGTCGAACTCGACCAGCACATTGGGTTTTGTTTAGAAGCGATGAAAAAACGGGCAGGAGAGATTGGATTGTGAGCTTCAACTACGGAATTGAATCTGCCGGCATAAGACCATAGCCTGACGACTCTTCCGATTTGCGCTACGATATCTTCGCCGCCCAAAGACAACGCAATCGCGGAAAGAGGCGCATCATGGCTCGCTATAAGTACATCCTTGCTGAAACGGCGCATGGGGTTCGCACCCTCACGCTCAATCGTCCTGAAAAGCGCAATGCACTGAATCCGGAGTTGATTGAAGAGCTGATAGGCGCGCTTCACGACGCCGCCGAGTGCAATTGCGGCGTGGTGATTCTCACCGGGGCTGGACCGGCTTTTTGCGCGGGCCTCGATCTCGACCACCTGGCGACGATCTCCGCCAAAACGCCGGAAGAGAACCGGCGCGACTCAGAGAATGTGGCGAAGGTGCTGCGCGCCCTCTATGACTTTCCCAAACCCGTTATCTCCGCTGTGAACGGGCCGGCGATCGCCGGCGGCATGGGCCTGGCGACGATTCCGGACTTCACGCTGTCGGTTCCCGAGGCTAAGTTCGGCTACACCGAGGTTCGTATCGGCTTTGTGCCGGCCATCGTGGCGTCGTTTCTGCTGCGCCAGATCGGCGAGAAGCACACCCGAGACCTGCTGTTGACCGGCCGGCTGATCAAGGCGCAGGAGGCGCAACACCTGGGCCTGGTGACGCAAATCGTCACCGAGGACCAGTTGATGCCCACCGCGCGCGCACTGGCGCAGTCGCTGCTGCAGAACAGCCCGCAGGCCATGCAGAGCGTGAAACGGCTGCTGGCCAAGCATGCCGCGCGCCGGCTGGATGAGGAGATCGCCGACGCCATTGACGCCAATGCGCACCAACGCTCGACAGAAGACTTCAAAGAGGGCGTGCAGGCGTTTCTGCAGCGCCGGAAGGCCATCTGGCCGAGCCTGAAAGCCGGAGATCAGGCGGCGGATTAGGCAGTTTCGGCGATAGCAATTGTCCTGTGCATTCATAGCAATTTTGCTATACTAGAGGCAAAACTGAGTGGCGCTGATCGGTGCTGCACTGAAAGCTCTGAATGTGCTTTTGAGCCCCAATGAGATCAGTGGAGGGCGTTCTCTTCGTCCTGGTCAACTTTGTGAGGGAGTTTCAATGCACCACACAAAGCGGGCTATTCAACCAGCGCTGGCCGCGATTTCGTGGGAAGGCGATTCGCGCGATGTTCTGAAAGAATGGCCGTGCGAAATTCAACGCGACTTCGGGATGTCTCTCTTGAATCTTCAACGAGGGGAGCGTCCGAATCTCGCAGCCCGTCCGATGCAATCGATCGGACAGGGAGTCTTTGAACTGAAGGCGGCGGACGAGGCGAAGTGGTATCGCGTGATCTATCTCGCACGGATTGAAAACATGATCTACGTCTTGGATTCGTTCACGAAAGATAGTCGCAAAACCGAAAGGAACGACCTTCATCGGGCGCGGGCTCGGCTGGCGCAAGTCAAGCGGCGCCTTCAGGAAGAGAGAACAGATGCCAAGCGGAAAAGCGGCAAATAAACCGGGCCACATCACGAATGGCAATGTGCTGGAGGACCTCGGATTCTCTGCGGAGGAAACCCGTGAGATGGAGATCAAGCACAATCTTTGGGTTCCGATTCGCGCCGAAATCGAGGCGCAAAAACTCACGCAATCTCAACTCGCCAAGAGGC
>DATHNJ010000295.1:0-4662 GCA_035486155.1 Occallatibacter sp.
ATCGCCTTCGCGATCTTCGTTTTCGACGGGCAGGTGGTTTGGCGCTATTGCCTGGTCGCCATGGTCGCGTGCGCCATCGGCGGATACACGTCGGCCAGCCTGGCGCGCCGTATACCGCAGCCGGTATTGCGTGGCGCGGTAGTCGCGATCGGCCTGGGCATGGCCGCATGGTTCTTCTGGAGAAATGGCTGACAGGGAACAGTAGTCAGGGAACAGTAGTCAGTGATCGCGGAGAAAGCGGTCGTGGGGCTACGTCCTTGGTTTCTGTAGGCGTAACGCATATTGCGGGGGTGAAGGCGCCGTTTCATTGTGGACCACTGACTCCTGACTACTGATCCCTGTTCCCTGCCCTTAAAATAGATTCATGAGCCACGAAGGCATCCGAATCGTCAGCCAGGAAGAGGCAGCGCGCGAGAACGCGCCGGCGCAGCCGCTACCCCGCATGGCGATGACGCCGGAAAAAGTCCGCGTGCTGCTCACAGAAGGCAAGGGCCTCGAGATCGACTGGCAGGATGGCCACCGCAGCGCGTGGACCTTCACCTGGCTGCGCGACGCCTGCCCCTGCGCCACATGCGTCGACGAGCGTAAGAACGAGGGTCGCAGGATCGGCCAGTCAAAATCCAAGCCTTCCGAGCTTCTGCCCATGTATAAGGCGCCCGCCAAGCCCGCCAGCGCGCATGGCGTAGGACGTTACGCCCTGCAGTTCAACTGGCAGGACGGCCACTCCAGCGGTATCTACTCCTGGGAGTATCTGCGCCGCAATTGCCAGTGCGCCGAATGCCGCTTCGCCGCGACAGAGACGACCAGCGCGCCTAACTAGCCGCAGCGCGACGGCAGCCCGGATCGCTGATTCCCCCGCCTCCCGATCCGCGCGAGCTACGCCAACGACTGCCTTGCCCACACTGCCACAAGCCCATGGACACGCACTTCTACTCGGGCGCCGGAAACGTGATTATCGAGAGTTGCGATGCGTGCGAGCTGAACTGGCTCGATCACGGCAAACTGATGCGCATCGTGCGCGCGCCAGACCACTCGTATCGCGACGCCGAGCCAATGGTTTAAGGGCGGACGAGGGAGTCGCCGATCTTCAAGGACTGTTGCCGTCCGCTGGCGGCTCGCCGGATCCCTTTTTAGCGTCGGCAGCCTGCTGAAGCTCGGAGATGATCTCGACAAGCTGCTGCCACTTGCGGTCGCTCACGTTGAGAAAACGAATGCCGACCGAGCTCTTTTTATGGATCGATTGAGTCACGCCGCTCAGGCGAAAAGGCGTTCCTTCGACGTTGAACTCGATCTCGACGCGCCGATAGATTCCCATGGTGTAGCAATCTTCGGTGCGGAACTGGCATCCGCTCATGCTCAAGTCGAGAATGCGTCCGCGCAGATGAATAGCTAGATCGAGCAGGTGAAGAACAGCCGCAGCATCGACCGGGAGACGGGGCTCCTTACGTCGCTCGCCTTTGGGCAGTTGCGTTTTGTCGGGCGCGCCCTCTGGCTCCATGGCTCACTCCGCAATGCGCACGACCCAGGGTCGACCGGTATGCAAATCAGTGCCCGTCGGCCAGCTCCCACGGTCTTGCCGGCGCCGGCTGTGCGGCCTCGCGGCCTTTCAGCCGATCGTACTCATACAGGTCGCTCGTCGTGCCTAGCGATTCATTGTATAGGCTCACGTCGCCAATCAGTAGCTTCAACTCTTCGCTGAATGCGTGAATTGCTTGCAACTGTGCAGCCGTTGCGGGCAATTCATATTGGTGAGTCTTAATGAACTTTTGGTATCCGCGATCCAGAAGCCGTCCCACCTCGCCTCGCACCAGGATCCCAGGATGAATTGCGAAGGCGACGGGTTCGTCCTTGTCACGTCCTGGAACAAGGACAGCGGCTGCGCCATGCTTGGCCGCAAGCGTCCCGTTTGCGGCCCCGGTATAGGCAGTCACCTCGAAGGAGTGGGCGCGCAGAATATCCAGCGCCTGATCGAATGTCGGTTTCGTCGTTTTTTGAGCCATCGCAGCGCTCCTGTTTGAGAAGATGCCAGTTTGAGATGATAGAAGGTGAGGCGCGAAGCTTCCCTCCTACCAATCTCGCACACTGGCAGCGAGGCCCGCAACGCGCCCCAATGACGCGCCCACAGCGCAAGGGACTGGAACTGATGGAGAAAACTGCAACGACAACCGCGTTGGGCATGTCGCTGTCCGACCGCATCGGGTCGACCCCCCTCGTGCGCCTGGAGCAGATTGCGCGCGGCCTGGAAGGCGTCACGCTGCTCGGTAAGGTGGAATGGACCAATCCAGGCGGCAGCGTGAAAGACCGCGCCGCCGCCTCGATGGTGCGCGATGCCCAGAAGCGCGACGTGCTCAAACCCGGCAAGACAATCCTCGACGCCACCAGCGGCAACACCGGAATCGCCCTGGCCATGATGGGCGCCGCCCTGGGAATTCCCGTTCGCCTGGCGATGCCGTCCAACGTATCTCCCGAACGCAAGCGCATTCTGCGCGCCTACGGCGCCGAAGTCGAGTGGACTGATCCCGGCCAGAGCTCGGACGGCGCCATTCGCCGCGCGCGTGAGCTGGCGGGCAACGATCCCGATCGCTTCTGCTACCTCGATCAGTATTCGAACAGCGCGAACTGGCAGGCGCACTACAACACCACCGGCCCCGAGATTCTGGCGCAGACCTCGGGCCAGATCACACACTTCGTCGCCGGTCTCGGCACCACAGGCACATTCATGGGCACGACGCGCCGCCTCAAGGAACACAATCCCGCCATCCAGGCCATCAGCTTTCAGCCCGATTCGCCCTTTCACGGTTTGGAAGGTTTGAAGCATATGGCGACCGCGATTGTGCCGACGATCTATGATCCGCGCATCGCCGATCATGAGCTGGAAATCGAGACCGAAGCCGCCTATGACATGGCCAAGCGCCTGGCGCGCGAAGAGGGATTGCTGGTCGGCATCTCCGCTGCGGCTGCCGTAGTCGCATGCCTGAAGATCGCGCGCGAAGAGTCCGAAGCCGGCCGGCGCGCCGTGATCGTCACCGTGCTGCCCGACTCCGCCGACAAATATCTCAGCGAGCGTTTCTGGGAGGAACGATGAGCGTCTTGCATGTGCCCCGCGCCGTCTACGAGAGCCTGCGCGCGCATGGCGAAGAGACTTATCCGCACGAGTGCTGCGGCGCTCTGTTAGGGAACTCCGTTCCAGGTGGCTCCTGGAAGATCGTCGCCGCAATCAGAGCGGGCAACACGCGCACCGACTCAGCGCACAATCGCTATCACATTGCTCCCGTCGAGCTGGTGAAGATCCAGCGCGAAGCGCACGCCCAAAAACTGGAGATCGCCGGCTTCTATCACTCGCATCCCGACCATCCTGCGCAGTGGTCCCCGACCGACTTCGCCGAAGCGCACTGGCTGGGGTGCGCCTATGTCATCACTGAAGTAGCGCAGGGCAAAGCGGCGGTGACCAACTCGTTCTTGCTCGCCGGCGCGACCGAAGAGGACAAGCGCTTCGAGCTGCAAACGATCCAGGTCGGCGCATAGCCGGCGGCGCAATCGGCTCGGACGCCTGCGGCCTTCAGCCGAGCTTTCTTCATCCGATCGGCGGCCTATGTCATCTAAATAGGAGCGCCTTTACAGAGGTTCTGACGAGGTCCAACGCAGAATGACGATTTTCATCCCGACGCCGCTGCGCCAGTTCGCCAACGGCAAAGATACATTCGAAGCCAAGGGGGCTACGGTCTCCGAGGCGCTCACGCATCTCACAGAGACTCATCCTGACCTGCGCAAGCACCTATTCACCGGCGAAGGCAAAGTCCGTTCCTTTGTTAACCTGTACCTGAACGACGAGGACGTGCGCTACTTGCCCGAGAAAGAAAGCACGCAAGTGTCCAAGACCGATACCCTCTCCATCATCCCCTCCATAGCCGGCGGGGACTGGGCCGTCCAGGCAGACGCGGCTGCGCCGCAACTGACAACTGATCTCTGAAAACTGAGCACTCAAAATGGCTACTGCTACTGAAACATCCGCGCTTCCCGAATTGACCACCGACGAGCTCGCGCGCTACTCGCGCCACCTGATCTTGCCCGAAGTCGGCATGGAGGGCCAGCAGAAGCTGAAGGCCGCCAAGGTGCTCTGTGTCGGCACAGGCGGCCTGGGTTCGCCGCTGGCGTTCTATCTGGCCGCGGCCGGCATCGGCACGCTGGGCCTTGTCGATTTCGACGTTGTCGACGCCAGCAACCTGCAACGCCAGATCATTCACTCGACCAAAGACATCGGTCGCAAGAAGCTGGATTCGGCCGCAGAGAAGCTGACCGCGCTGAACCCGGCGCTCAAAGTCGTCAAGCACGAGACGATGCTAACCAGCGCCAACGCCCTCGAAATCCTGAAGGACTACGACGTTGTCGCCGACGGCACTGACAACTTCCCTACGCGCTATCTGGTGAATGACGCCTGCGTGTTGCTAGGCATCCCCAACGCCTACGGCTCGATCTTCCGCTTTGAAGGCCAGGCCAGCGTCTTCGGCGCCAAGGAAGGCCCCTGCTATCGCTGCCTGTACCCCGAACCGCCGCCGCCGGGCCTGGTGCCGAGCTGCGCAGAAGGCGGCGTGCTTGGCATTCTGCCTGGATTGGTGGGCGTGATTCAGGCTACCGAGGTCATCAAGCTGATCCTCGGCAACG
>DATHNJ010000296.1:0-13022 GCA_035486155.1 Occallatibacter sp.
ATCGAGCATCTGCCTATTTTGATCGGACTGCGGCGCGGCGCCGTAAATACAGGCGAGTGGGAGAACGAGTACGGAGCGAAGCTGTTTCTGGCGCTGGAGCGGGGATCGAATGCGTTAGGGATGGGCTCAGCGGAACGCGACAAGTTTGTGCAGAAGCTGGAACTGCCGATCTTCGATGGGACGCAGGAGTATTGCCTTTGGCTCGGCTGCATGGGCGGCTACGATCCGAAGGGACGCGAGATTATCGCGGACTTTGTGCGCGTGATGAAGCATCTCGGAACCAGCTACGGCGTGCTGCGCAAGGAGAAGTGCACGGGCGATCCGGTGCGGCGGCTGGGTAACGATCTGGCGTTTCAGCAACTGGCCGAAGCGAACCTCGAGACGATGACGCAGGCGAAAGTAAAGAAGATTATTTCGATCTGTCCGCACTGCGTGCGCACAATTCAGGAGGATTGGAAGGAGTATGGAACACCGCCGGAGATCGAGCACCATAGCGAGTTTCTGGCGCGGCATCTGGACCGATTGCCCAAGCTCCAGAACAAGGAAAGCATCGTATTTCATGACCCGTGCTATCTGGGGCGGTACCGCAATGTCTACGACGAGCCGCGAGCTGTTGTGAAAGCAGGCGGCGAACTGGTTGAGGCGCCCCGGCATCGAGAACGAAGCTTTTGCTGTGGCGCAGGCGGAGGGCTTGCGTTTCTGGGCGAAGAGAAAGGCGAGCGCGTGAGTTCTGTTCGGGCCGAGGAGTTGCTCGCAACAGGCGCGACAACAGTAGGCACAGCGTGCCCGTTCTGCAATACGATGTTTCGCGATGCGCTGGCATCCAAAGGAACAGGCGCGCCGCAACTGCTGGACATTGCGCAACTGACGGCGCGGGCTCTGCCGAATGCGGCCAATTCCACGAACAATTAGAGGGACGAGAAAGATTCTATGAAGATCGTACTAGCCATCAAGCAGGTGCCGGAGCGCGATGCGCAGGTGCATATCGCCGCTGACGCAAAAGGGATAGACGAGCGTGAGCTCCAGTGGGCGCTGAACGAGTCGGACGCCTACGCGCTGGAAGAGGCGCTGCAGTTGAAGGAAAAGCACGGCGGTGAAGTGGTCGTTGTGAGCGCGGGACCGGAGCGCGTGGGGTCGACGATTCGCGAGGCGCTGGCGAAGGGCGCGGATCGCGGCATTCACATCGAGGCCGATGATCTGGGACAGCGCGATGCGCTGGGCGTGGCGCAACTGCTGGCTGCGGCGATCAAGAGCGAGAGCCCGGATCTCACGCTGACCGGATTGCAGTCGGACGATCTGGGGTACGGACAGACGGGCGTGATTCTTGCCGAGCTTTTGGGACTGCCGCACGCATCGCTGATTTTGCATGTGGAGAAGACGGAGCAGGGGCTCACGGTCAAGCGCGAATTGGAAGAAGGATGGTTTCAGACCATTGAGCTGCCGCTGCCGGCGGCGCTGACGATTCAATCGGGCGGCAACAAGCTGCGCTACGCGACGCTGATGGGCATCAAGAAGGCCAAGACGAAAGAAGTACGGCGCGTGACGGCACAGGAGCTGGGCGCGACAAGCGAGCGGGTCGTGACGCTGGAGCGGATTTCGATTCCGCAGAAGCAGCGGTCGACGCAGATCCTGTCTGGATCTCCGAAAGAGGCAGCGGCTGCGCTGGCCGAGAAGCTGAAGTTTGAAGCGAGGGTGTTATGAGCGGCATCTGGGTTGCTCTTGAAGAGCGCAACGGCAAGATCGGCCGGATCAGTTGGGAGGCGGTCGCGGCGGGGCTGAAACTTGGGGCGCAACTGGGCCTTCCGGTTAGCGCGGTGTTGCCTGGAGCACAGACGGAAGCGCTGGCGGCGGAAGCGGCGACTAAGGGTGTGGCGAAGGTCGTGCGGATGGAGCATGCCCTGCTCGGCGCATACACGGCCGATGCCTTCACGATTGCATTCCAGCAATTCATTGCCGCCGAGAAGCCCGATTATCTGATCTTTCCGCACAGCTACCAGGTCCGTGACTATGCGCCGGCGCTGGCGGCGCGGCTGGGACAGGTATTGATCGGCGACGTGACTGCTATCGGAGACGGGCCGGTCTTCCTACGGCAACTGATGCAGGGACGCTTGAGCGGCGAGTACCGGCATGCAGGCGGCGGAACGTGCTTTGTGTCCGTGCAGTCGGGCGCCTTTCGCGCGGATCAGACGCAGGCCGGCGCAGCGGCGACTGTCGAAACGTTTTCGCCGACGATCGATGCTGCGCAGATTCGGACTAAGCCAGGCGAGCCATTTCGCGGATCGGCGCAGACAGTCGATTTGGGTTCTGCGCAGTTCATCGTCAGCGTTGGGCGCGGCATCAAGGAAGCGGAGAATCTGCCCGTGGTGCAGGAACTGGCGGCGGCATTAGGCGCGGAGCTGGCGGCTTCGCGGCCGATCTGCGACAACGGCTGGCTGCCGATCGAGCGGCAGGTTGGGAGTTCGGGCCAAACCGTGGCGCCGAAGCTGTATCTGGCTGTCGGCATCTCGGGAGCAATTCAGCACCTGGTGGGCATGAAGGGATCGCAGTGCGTCGTTGCGATCAACAAGGATGCCGATGCGCCGATCTTCGAGGTAGCCGACTACGGAATTGTCGGCGATCTCTTCGAAGTGGTGCCGGCGCTGACTGAGGCCATCAAAGCCGCAAAACAATAGCGCGCATCGCCAAAACTCAGCTCACAGGTTCTCAGAAGCTTTTGTGAGTTGCCACGGGGCTGCCTGAGGCGCTATGGTTCACCCGTTGCCGCACATTATCTATTTCCGTGGGAGTTACGGGAATGCTTGTTCCTGAAACGTATCAGGCTGCGCTTCTGCTGATGCTGGTGAGCATGCTGTGTTGGGGCTCATGGGCCAACACGCTAAAGCTGTGCCAGGGATTTCGCTTTCAACTTTTCTACTGGGACTATGCGATAGGCGTGCTGCTGGGCGCTTTGATCCTGGGCCTGACGGCGGGCAGTCACGGATCGAGCGGCAATGTTTTTTTGACAGACGTGGTCGAGTCGCCGCTGACGTCGATCAAGCTGGCGGCGCTGGGCGGCGTGGTGTTCAATATTGCGAACCTGCTGCTGGTGGCGGCGATCGATGTGGCGGGTTTGGCGGTTGCGTTTCCAGTTGGCATCGGGCTTGCGCTGATTGTGGGCTCTGTATGGAGCTACGTCGTCGCGCCAAAGGCAAATCCGCTTCTGCTGTTCGCGGGCGTCGCCCTGGTGACAGTGGCGATTGTGCTGGATGCAGCCGCGTATCGCAAGCGTGAGAGCGATGCGAAGGCCACCACCACGCGCGGCATTGTGCTGAGCCTTGTGGCCGGCTTGCTTATGGGGAGCTTTTATCCGCTCGTGGCGCGCGCCATGCAGGGAGAGCGCGGGAATCCGGGACCGGGACCGTACGCCATCGCGCTGTTCTTTGCCTTCGGCGTGCTCGTGTCGACGTTTCCAGCGAACTGGCTGTTGATGTGGAAGCCGCTCGACGGCAAACCACGCGTGCATGGCGCTGACTACTGGATTGCGCTGTGGCGCTGGCACTTTGCGGGAATTCTTGGGGGCATGATCTGGTGCGTCGGAGCGGTGACGAATTTTCTCGGATCGGGCGCACACAAAGTGGGGCCTGCTGTCTCCTATTCCATCGGCCAGGGCGCAACCATGGTCTCCGCGGCGTGGGGCGTATTTGTGTGGCATGAATTTGCCGGCGCCCCGCCGATCGCCAGGAGACTATTGGCGCTGATGTTCGTGTTGTTTCTGCTTGGGCTGGGCGCTATCGCGCTGGCGCCGCTTTACTAGAGGCGAACTCAGTAACGCGCTATTCACATTCGGGCGCATCCCACATATGGGCGCTATCGGTTGCGTCCGAAGAGCAGAATCGCACGTCCAAGCTACAGCACTTTTGCACGTACATTCATTAAGGAAAAACTATGGGTGAAACTGTAACGATTCGAGCTGTCGATGGCCACGAGTTGAACGCATATGTGGCCAAACCCGCGGGCGAGCCTATTGCGGGATTGATTGTGATTCAGGAGATCTTTGGCGTCAATCGGCATATCCGGTCGGTTGCGGATGGTTATGCGAAGGATGGATTCTTCGTTATGGCGCCGGCTTTGTTCGATCGCGTTGAAAGAGGCGTCGATCTCACCTACGAAGGCGCCGATGCGGAAAAAGCCAGAGCGTTGATGCCAAAGATCGACATCGCGCAGGCTCTGCAGGATGTGGATGCGGCGCTGGCATATGCTCGCAAGTCAACGGGCAAGAAAGCTGGCGTGATCGGTTATTGCCTGGGTGGTTTGCTGGCGTGGTTGAGCGCGGCGCGGCTAAAGACGGACGTCGCAGTGGGCTACTATGCCGGGGGAATCGGCAAGTTTGCCGCAGAGCAGCCGAAGGCGCCAGTGCAACTGCATTTCGGAAGACTCGACACGCACATTCCGGCCGAGCAGGTGGAAGCGGTACACGTTGCGCATCCCGAGGTTGAGATTTTTTGGTATGAGAACGCCGGGCATGGATTCAACTGCGACATGCGCGCAAGTTACAACGCGCAGGCGGCGGCGCTGGCGCGCGGCCGGGCGCTGGAGTTTCTGAAGGAACATCTGGGATAGACCGCAGGCAGGTTCGGAAAGGCGCGGAGCGTATGCGGCCGCGCCTTTCTCGTCTTAGGCGACTTCGTTCTCGAGCGTGCCGATGGGGGCAATTGTGATGCGAACGCGATCGCCGCTGGCCAGCGTGAACGAGTTGGGCGGGACAATGCCGGTTCCTGTCATAAGAAAGCAGCCGCTGGGAAATGAGTTGTCGCGGTGCAGGTATTCGACGAGAGTCTTCGGATCGCGCTTTAACTCAGTGAGCGCGACAGAACCGGAGAATTCGATGCGGTTGCCGCGATGAATCTCGAGTGCGATCTCAGTCGAATGCGGCAACGGGCTTTCACTGACGAGGATGCAGGGACCAAGCGCGCAACTGCCGTTGTAAACCTTGGCCTGGGGAAGGTAGAGCGGATTCTCGCCTTCGATATCGCGCGAGCTCATGTCATTGCCGATGGTGTAGCCGACGATGCGGCCATTGGGGCTGACGACAAGAGTGAGCTCAGGCTCGGGAACGGACCAGTGGGCATCGGAGCGGATGCGAACTTTGCCGCCGGGTCCTGCGGTGCGACTGGCGCCGCCTTTGAAAAACAGCTCGGGCCGTTCAGCCGAGTAGACGCGATCATAGAAGTCGCCGCCACCGGCGTCTTTGGATTCTTCCATGCGTGCGCCGCGGCTCCGGTAGTAGGTGACGCCGGCTGCCCATATCTCCTGATGGCCGATGGGGGCAAGAATCTCCGCAGGATCGAACTGGGTCGGGGAAGCGCCAGTGGCAAGAAACTCGGTCAGGTATTCGGGCAGGTCCTCACGGGCCAGGAGAAAATCGATGGGCACTCCATCAAGGCGGTAATGCTGGTTGTCTTCCTCAACGATGCATCCGGCTGCGGTTCGATAGAGCTTCAAGCGTCAGGGTCCTCCTGCGTTCGCTCTTCATGGTACATGGGAGAAGGAGTCGCAAGCGCGGCCTGGCGTTTGATTTGATTCATTGGCTCCATTCGTCGAGCTTGCCGTCGCGAATAGCCGCAGCCAGAGCCTCGATGTCAGGCGCAAGCGTACGGTCTTTCTCCAGGCGTGGGACGGCGGCGCGGACGGCATCGTGAGCGCGTTCGATCGCGGAGCTTGATTTTAAGGGCCGACGGAACTCGATGCCCTGCGCGGCGCACATCAATTCGATGGCGAGGATGCGCTCGGCGTGATCGACGATCTGGCGCAGCTTGAGCGCGCCCGTCATGCCCATAGAGACGTGATCCTCTTTGCCGCCATCGGTGGGAATACTGCCGGTGGACGAGGGATGGGCGAGCACCTGGCACTCATTGATGAGCGCCGCGGAGACGATCTGCGCGATCATGAACCCCGATGAAAGCCCCGGATCGCCGGAAAGAAATGCGGGCAGGCCCTCATTGATGTCGGGATTGAGGAGGCGATCGATTCGGCGTTCCGTGATGCCGCAGAGGTCGGTGACGGCGATGGCTGCGTAATCGAACGCATACGCGAGGGGCGCGCCGTGGAAATTGCCGCCCGACAGGACTGCTCCGCGGTTTTGCTCTTTGGATGAGTGTGGCGGGAAGATAAGCGGATTATCCGTGGCGGCGCCGGCTTCGACTTCGAGGATGCCGGCGACGTGGCTGACGACATCGCGGACCGCTCCGTGGACCTGGGGCATGCAGCGCAGGCAGTAGGCGTCCTGCACGCGGGAATCATGTTCGCGATGGGATTCGCGAATCTCGGAGCCGGTGAGTAATTGGAGAAGGTGGGCGGCGGCGGCGATCTGTCCCGCGTGCGGGCGCGCCTGATGGATGCGCTCGTCGAAAGCGGCCGGGGTGCCGGTGAGGGCTTCGAGCGACATGGCGCCGGCTAGATCGGCGAGCCGCACGACGCGCTGGGCGCGGGCCACAGCGAGCGCGCCAACGGCGGTCATGGCCTGGGTGCCGTTGAGCAGAGCGAGTCCTTCTTTGGCGGTGAGTTGGATCGGCTGCAGGCCTGCGCGCCGCAACGCTTCCCTGCCCGCGATGCGCTGGCCTTTGTAGAACGCTTCGCCCTCGCCGATGACGACGAGAGCCAGATGCGCGAGGGGGGCGAGATCGCCGCTGGCGCCGACGGAACCTTTTTCAGGGATCACAGGATGGACGCCGGCGTTGAGCAGAGCGACGAGGAGCTGCAGCAGTTCGGGACGAACGCCGCTGAATCCCTTGGCGAGCACATTGGCGCGTAGAAGCAGCATGGCGCGCGACTCGGCTTCGCTGAGCGGATCACCCACGCCGCCGGCGTGACTGCGGACAAGATTGATCTGCAGTTCGGCGAGCTTGTCGGAGGCGATACGAACATCGGAGAGCTTGCCGAAGCCTGTATTGACGCCGTAGACGGTCTCTCCGGCCGCGAGAATCTCTTCGATCAGGCTGCGACTCGCTTTGACGCGCGCGAGTGCTGCAGGCGCGATGGCGACTGGTGCGCCGGCGATGGAGACGGATTCGATCTGAAAAAGCGAGAGGGGTTGGCCGTCGAGGATCAAAATATCTGTGGGGGCATCCATGGGCTTGATGGTAGGGCTTCCCAGGCGACGAGTACATGGGCAACGACCGGGCGACTTCCCAGTATGGTGATCGGATCGACTATACTTTTCGCCTGTGACAATGGATTCCACGGCGTTGATGGATCGCTATGGGCGAAAGCTGCTTGAAGAGCTGCAGGAAAACGCACGCCTGAGCATCGCGGAGCTGGGACGGCGCATCGGTTTGTCGGCGACAGCGACGGCGGAGCGGCTGAAGCAGATGGAAGAAGTAGGCATCATCCGCGGCTTTACAGTGGAGATCGACCGAGAGGCGCTGGGGCTCGATGTGCTGGCGTTCGTGCGCATGAGCTGCGGCGGCGGGCAGCAGTATCACCGACTGATTGAATACGTGCAAACGTTGGAAGAGGTACGGGAGTGCCACCACCTGACGGGCGGCGACGATCTGCTGCTAAAGGTGACGACGAGCAGCATGGCCGACCTGGAGGCGCTGATCGAAGCCTTGCTTCCGTTCGGCAATCCGGTCACGAGTCTTGTTTTTTCGTCGCCGGTGAATCGCCGCAAATATGCGGTGACGGGAAAACTGGTGACGGTGACGAGGAAGCAGCTGCGACGGCGTTGAAAGTGACGAAGTTCGAGCAGCACGCAAAATTTCCCATTTGGATGAATGCGGCCTTAGGATTTGTTGGGCGCGATTTGATCTGCTGCCGGACAAAGGAGACTCAATGGACCTAACGCGAAGAGACTTTACCAGAATCGCGGGCCTTGGCATTGCCTCGCGCCTGATGCCGACATTGCATGCCGCGGAGCAGGAGAAGACCGGATATGCGGTCATTGGGCTGGGGCGGATTGCGGACCATTTCATGCGTGGAGTTCGCAACAGCTCCAACTCGCAAATCACCGCGCTGGTGAGCGGACATCGCGACAAAGCGGAGCGCATTGCCGCCGAGTATGGGATTCCTTTGAGCTCAATCTACAGCTACGAAGAGTTCGATCGCATCGCTGAGAACAAGAGCGTCCAGGCAGTTTATGTGGCTCTGCCGAACTCGATGCACGCCGAGTACACGATACGCGCGGCGAAGGCGGGCAAGCATGTGTTGTGCGAGAAGCCGATGGCGACCAACGTGGCCGAATGCGAGGCGATGATCGCAGCGTGCAAATCAGCCAGAGTCAAGCTGATGATCGCCTACCGCTGCCACTACGAGCCGACCAATCTGAAAGCGGTGAAACTCATTCGCGATGGAGCATTGGGCCAGGTGCAAACGATCGAGAGCTCGTTCGGGTTCAACATCAAGGCGGGCGAATGGAGACTCAGCAAGGCGCTCGCCGGCGGCGGGCCGCTGTTCGATGTGGGGATCTATTCACTCAACGCATGCCGCTATCTGACTGGCGAGGAGCCTCAGGAGATCGCGGCGTTTGCTTCGACGATCGACCGCGACGGCCGCTTCAAGGAAGTGGAAGAGAACGTGTCGTGGACGATGCGCTTCCCTTCCGGTGTGGTCGCCAGTTGCACGACAACCTATGGCGCTCCGATGGAGGGATATTTCCGCGTGCACGGCTCAAAGGGATGGCTGCAGGCCGATCAGGCTTTTGTCTACGAAGGGCTGTCTCTGCACGGGGAGTTCTCAGGAACAAAGCTCGATGAGACAAACCCGTCGCGCGACCCCTCGCACTTTCAGGCTGAAGCCGAGCATTTTTCGCACTGCGTTCAGAACGGGTTGGAATCGACCTCTCCCGGCGAAGAGGGCCTGCGCGACCTGCGCTACATTACGCAGATTTATAAGTCCGCCGGGATCGCGATTTAGGCGCTGCGGAGAAGAGATTTCCGAGCGAGCGCAGATGGCCGCGCCCGATCATTACTTTTCGCCGCTCTGCGGCCATTGGACTTCGGGCTCGGGCAGCGGGTCGAGACCAAGAACCTTCCTATTCTTGTCCTGATCCGCACCGGAACCGGCGAAGTCGTCGAAGGCCCGGTCCGTCACGTTAATGATGTGGTTGCGGATGAAGATTGCCCCTTCGGTGGCGCCGGCCTTGGGATGCTTGAGACAGCACTCCCACTCGAGGACAGCCCAGCCGGGATAGTCGTACTGCGCCATTTTGCTGAAGATGGAACGGAAGTCGACCTGGCCGTCGCCCAGCGAACGGAAGCGGCCCGGACGGTCGATCCAATCCTGATAGCCGCCGTAGACGCCGCTTTTGCCCGTGGGGCGGAACTCGGCGTCCTTGACATGGAAGGCGCGAATGCGGGCGTGGTAGAAGTCGATGAACTCAAGATAGTCGAGCTGCTGCAGCACCATGTGGCTGGGGTCGTAGAGGATGTTGGCGCGCTTGTGGTCATTGACCTGTGCGAGAAAGCGCTCGAAGGTGACGCCGTCGTGGAGATCCTCGCCGGGATGCAGCTCGTAGCAGAGATCGACGCCCACGTCATCGAAGTCGTTGAGGATGGGCAGCCAGCGGCGGCCGAGCTCCTGAAAGGCTTCATCGATGAGGCCGGCGGGACGTTGCGGCCACGGATAGAAGAACGGCCACGCCAGTGCGCCGGAGAAGGTTGCATGCGCGTTGAGCTTGAGATTACGGCTGGCTTTAGCGGCCCACTCCAACTGCTGAACAGCCCACTCCTGTGTCGCCTTGGGATTGCCGGCGAGCTCAGGCGGCGCGAAGCCTTCGAGCATGGTGTCGAAGGCGGGATGGCTGGCGACGAGCTGGCCTTGAAGATGCGTTGAGAGCTCGGTGAGCGCAACGCCGGCTTCAGTAAGGACGCCTACGATCTCGTCGCAATAATCCTGGCTCTCGGCAGCGGTTTTCAAATCGAAGAGCCGCTTGTCCCACGAGGGAATCTGTACGCCCACGAATCCCAATTTCGCCGCCCACGTCGCCAATCCTTCAAGAGAATTGAAAGGCGCAACATTGTCGGCGAACTGCGCCAGAAAAACTCCCGGCCCCTTGATCGTTTTCATTCATCCCCCTGGGAACGATAGATATTTTAGAACTCAATCCAGCTTTTGCGTTGACTGCTTTCGATAGCTCGGTCGATAAAGCGCATGCCGCGCACACCCGCATGGATGCCTGGCAGCGTGGAAGGCAATGGATCGGGCTTCCCTTGCTTCCACGCATTGAGCGCATCGGCGAATTCACGGTACAGCACGGCGAAGGCTTCGAGATAACCCTCCGGATGTCCGCCGGGCAAGCGGGTTGCGGCGCGCGCGCCCGCGCCGAGGTAGCCGCCTGAGGCGTGGCGGATCTCTTCCGGTCCGTCGAGCCATTTGAGATGCAGACGATTTGGGTCCTCCTGCTTCCAGTCGATCGATCCCGATTCGCCGTAGATGCGGAGGCGCAGGCCGTTGCCCTCGCCGGCCGCGATTTGCGAGGCGAGCAGCGCTCCGGTCGCCCCATTGTCGAGGCGAAGCAGGGCCGTGCAATCATCGTCGACGCGACGGCCAGGAACGACGGAGAGAAGATTGGCGTTGATCTCCGTGACCTGAAGGCCGGTGACGTATTCAACGAGGTGGAACGCGTGGACGCCGATGTCGCCGCTGCACCCGCCAGGACCGCTCAGCGCGGGATCGGCGCGCCAGGCCGCCTGCTTCTGGCCGGAAGTTTCAATGGGACGGCTCAACCAGCCCTGGAGATATTCGACAACGATCTTGCGGATCGGGCCGAGCTTGCCGCTGGCGCAGATCTCGCGGGCTTCGCGGACCAGCGGATAGCCGGCATAGGTGTGGGTGAGGCCGTAGGGCAGCTTTGCCGCTGCGACTGCTTTCTCAAGGCTGAGCGCTTCGGCATAGGTAGCCGTGGCGGGCTTGTCGCTCATCACCGGGAGACCGGCTTTAAGCGCGGCCTGGGCGACTGGCAGATGAAGATGATTTGGCGTGACGATGGCGACGAAGTCGATGGGGTCGGAGCGGCGCAGTTCGGCCTCGAGCATAGCCTCGTAGCTTGCGTAGGCGCGGCTTGGGTCGATCCTGTAGGTTTCGCCCGCGGCGCGCGAGCGTTCAGGCGATTGGGAAAACGCGCCGGCTACCAGCTCAATCCTGCCATCCAATTCGGCGGCGATGCGATGCACAGGACCGATAAAAGCCCCCGAACCACCGCCAACCATTCCCATGCGCAACTTACGGTGTGCTGTCATCGTATTCTTCCTGATTTTTCCGCGCGAAAAGGTTCCTACCTGTTACTTAACACCACAACCGCCTCATTCTTCCTGCAGCGCAGGCTCTAAACCACGCGCCAGGATGCGCAACAGCGCTAATGCGACAAGATACGCGAAGGCGGAGTAAAGAAACAACGGAACAAAACTGTGGGTCAGTTGGAGAATGTGTCCAGCGACGGGCTGAAAGATGGCGCCGCCAAGAGCTCCGGCGACCTGACCGAAGCTGACAACCGTGCCAACATGCCGGGCAGGAAACATGTCAGAGGAGGTCGTAAAGATGTTTGCCGACCAACCCTGGTGCGCCGCGGCCGCAAGACTCAGCAGCGCAATGGCGATGCCGACCGATTGCAAACTGCCGGCGATGCAGACGGGGGTGACGAGGACGGCGCATGTAAGCATGGCCGTGAGCCGCGCGGCCTTCAGCGACATGCCAAGATGCGTGAAGCCGCGGGGCAGCCATCCGCCAAAGACGCTGCCGATCATGGAGATCACATAAACGATGACGAGCGGCAGGCCGAGATGCGAGAGATCGAGCTTGAACCGCGAGTTGAAATATTGCGGCAGCCAGAAGAGAAAGAACCACCAGACCGGGTCGGTGAGAAACTTGCCGACCATGAAGCCCCAGGTTTGGCGATAGCGCAGCAAGGTCCACCATGCGATGTGGGGCGCGGGTTTAAGGGATGCGGTCTTGTCGGGCGCATTGGGCTGTGCGGCGATCAGGCCCATTTGATGCGGCGTGCGATAGCGGATAGACCACCAGACGATCCAGATAGCGCTGAAGACGCCGGTGATCAGAAAGGAAGCGCGCCAGCCGAAGTGCAGAGCGACCCACGGCACCGCGAGCGGCGCAAGGATGGCGCCGACGCCGGCGCCGGAGTTGAAAATTCCTGTGGCGAAGGCGCGTTCACGCGGCGGAAACCATTCTGCGGTGGCTTTGACGGCAGCGGGAAAGTTGCCGCTTTCTCCCAGTCCGAGGAGGAATCGCGCAACAGCAAAACCGGAGACGGAGTTGACCAGGGCGTGGCCCATCGCCGCGAGGCTCCAGAGGCCGGTGACAATGGGATAGCCGCGACGGCAACCGAGCCTGTCGACGAGCCGGCCGGCGAAGATCACCCCCAGCGCATAGGCCACCTGAAACGCGGCGAGGATATTGCCGTACTGAATGTCGTTGAGGCTGATGGAAGCTTCGACCGAGGGCCATCCCGGCAGGAGCGGCTGCAGGTGGAAGACGCTGCCGGCGAGGACGGGCTTGAGGATCGAGAGGACCTGACGGTCCATGTAGTTGATGGTCGTCGCCACAAAGAGCATGGCGCAGATGGTCCAACGGCCGGCAAGCGCGGGTTCGAGCTGAGTCGTCGTTTCGGTGGTGGACTTGGGCATTCGCTACCAATCCGTCAAGGTGCCGTCGAGTTTGCGGTTCACGGGGAGGTACGCGCGCTGGTAAGGATATTTGGCGGCGAGCGTTTCGTCGAGATCGACGCCGAGGCCCGGGCCGTCGCCGGGGTACATGAAGCCCTCTTTGAAAGAGTACTGATGAGGAAAGACGGCGTCGGTTTCGTCTGTGTGCGGCATGTGTTCCTGGATGCCAAAGTTGTGAATCGCCGTGTCGAAGTGCAACGCGGCGGCCATGCAGACCGGCGACAGATCCGTCGCGCCATGGAAGCCGGTGCGCACATGATAGAGAGCGGCGAAATCGGCGGCCTTCTTCAGATGCGTGATGCCGCCACCGTGCACGATTGTCATGCGCAGATAGTCGATCCACTGATTGCGGATCAGGTCGTGTGCATC
>DATHNJ010000297.1:0-14463 GCA_035486155.1 Occallatibacter sp.
GGCGTCCAGTCGCTCCAGCCGCGCACCGGCTGCTCTACGTTGCCTGAGCGCGTCCATATCTCATAGCCGCTCGAGCCGGGATCGATCTCCACGCGCCCAAAGCGCGCCAGCGCGCCTGCGTCGAGTACGTCACTGGCGTACTCGTGCTTGTCTGATCCGCCCAGCGTGAAAAGTTTGCCTGTGTTGCCCGTTCCGATCAGCATCTCCGTTCCTGAGCCATGCGCGACACATAATCCTTGCTGCGCCTCCAGGTGCGCCACGTCCGCGGAATCGCCATTTGGCTCGATGCGAAAGATGTGTCCGCGATTGCCGCTCAACGCCAGCAATCCGTCCGACTGCGCCGCCAGCGCGTAGACAATATCGTCCTTACTCGACCAGAGTTTTTGCGCCGCCTGTCCGTCCTTGAGAGCGTAGAGATCCGTCCCCTCAGGAATCGACGTGCTCGCATTCGCCGCCGCTTGCAGCGAACCCGGCTGCACAATGGTGATCGTGATCGCGCCGACGCCTTGGACCGGCAGCGGGGGCAGGGGATTGTGGCTCTTGTCGCCAACGCTTGCCGCGTAGATCGTCCCATCGGCGCCTACCGCAACAGAGGTGATCTCGCGCCGTGGCGCCTCGAACAGCACATAGCCTTTGCCGTCGGGACTGATGCGATAGATAAGCCCGCTGCCGTCAGATCCCGCGATCAAATTTCCCTTCGCATCCCACGCCAGCGCGCGAATATGTTGCTCGTCGCTCTTGAAGAAAAGCTCGGGCTTGCCTCCAGTCTTCGGGTCGACGCGATACACCGCGCCAGGGCCGCCGGTAGCGATGTACAACCGACCTGCTGAGTCGAAAGTCAGATCCCAGATGTAGTGCGACTTTGCATCGCCGTGATCCGCGTTCGCTGTATCGTCGGTCTTCGCGCCGTCCGTGTTCGATGCGTCAAAGACCACCGTCGCTTTCTGCTCGTCGATCTTTTCCGTGGCCGCGGCATCCAGCTTGTAGACCTTGCCGCTCGGCAGCGTCGCCGCATACAGCGCGCCGTCCGGCCCAATCTCGACAGCTTGCACGCTGAGGTCTTTGCTCTCGAACAGCGTGAACGATTTGCCACTCTTGTCCACGCGCAGCACCGTTGCCGGCGAACCCGTTCCCAAAAACGCAACGCCGCTTTTGTTGGTCGCCACCGACCACACAAACGTCGACGGCGTCGTCAGCGTTTCTTTCAGCGCCGGCCCTTGAAACAGGCGTCCGTCGCTGCCGATCGCTACGCCATCGGGCGTGCCTTTCTCAAACTCCTCAAAGCGCGACTGCGTCCACAAATGCGTGCCTTGCGCGGCGGCAAAAGGAGCCAGCGCCCCGAACGAGGCGAAAAGGAATGCCGCAAAAGAAAGGGAAATTGAGCGGAATAAGACAATCATGCTGCCGTTGAGTCTACTAGAGTTGGCATGCGCCGCGCCGGGCATCCAACGTTGCCGGCGCGGCTGCAGCGCCTATGCTCCGCTGCGAAACTGAATGATCCTCCGCCGGTCGCGCTTGCTTGGTCGATGCGTTGGAATCGGCGCAAACTGCTGCATAGCCTTGCGCTCTTCGGCCAGCTTCATCCGCGCCTCTTTGCTGGCGTCGGTTTCGCGATATAGCTTTTGCGCCACGGCCGCTGGTCCGCGCATCTCGCTCAGTTCCAGCACCTCGATCTCAAACTCGCCGCCTTCGTTCTTCACATGCAGCATGTCGCCGACGCGCACTTCGCGCGCGGGCTTGGCTTCTATATCTTTCGACCGGATGCGTCCCAGTTCGCAGGCTTTTGACGCCAGCGCGCGCGTCTTGAAGAACCGCGCCGCCCATAGCCATTTGTCAATCCTCACTCCATTCATTCTGCCTATCGCCCCTCATCGCCTTCCACTGAAGCAACGTTTGTCGTTGCTCTTGCGTCCAATCAACAAAGATTGTTTTTATGCGGCTAGCTTCGTTTTTTGCGTAACCATTCATAATAGAGGCTTTCCGATTGAATTCTTTTCTTCTCCCCGAAAAGGCTGTCCGCTATCCTTCAATCCTGTTAGGTTGTGTTGAAGAGGTGAAACACCGTGAGTAGAAGGAACATTGCATCCGACGTTCCGCTCGAGGAAAATCCCTCCCTGCGGTCAAGAACGACAAGCGACCCATATCGTCCATCCGTCATGGTTGTTGACGACGAAAGCAGCATCGCTGACACCCTCGCAGAGATTCTCTCGCGCAGCGGCTATGCCGCCGTCGCCGCATACGATGGCGACAGCGCTCTTGAAACCGCTCTGCTGAACCCACCAGAGATGCTCATCACAGACGTTGTTTTGCCGGGCATGAGCGGGATCGAACTCGCGATCACGGTTCGGCGCATCTTCCCCGATTGCAAGATCATTCTCTTCTCAGGACAGGCTTCGACCGCCGATCTGCTTGTCGCCGCCAGCCGCGAAGGGCACCAGTTCACGCTGCTCAGCAAGCCGATCCACCCCGCCGATCTGCTCTCGCGCATCTCTGACAGCCTCAAGCATCGCAAACCGCAGGCTGCCGCGGTCTAGAGCTCAGCAAGTTAGCGCAGCTTCGCGGCGTAGCGAGTCAGCCGTAGATTGAGTTCGCAGCAGACCGAATGCGAAAGCGGCGTTTTCACAAGAAAACGCCGCTTTCGCGATACTTATATGCCGCGCCTCAGTTCGTCAGCACCGCCCGATAGCGCACCTTGTTCTTCTGCACTTTCTTGATTGCCTCGTTGGCGTCGGCCATCGCGAAGCGCTCCGTCTTGGCCTTCACGCCATGCCGCGACGCGACATCCAGCATCTCCCGCAGGCGAGCAGGGCTGCCGATCGGGCTTCCGGTCACCGAGCGCGTGCCCGTGATCAGCGGCAATACCTGCACGGCGATGGGGGAAGGTGGAATGCCAACCAGGCACAAGGTTCCTGTGGGCCGCAGCGCCTGCAGATAAGCGTTCCATTCCTCGTTGGCGTTGACCGTGCTCAGAATCAGGTCCATCGTCCCGGTGACGTCTTTCATCGCCTTCGTTTCGCGCGAGTTCACAAAATGGTGTGCGCCCAGCTCACGTGCCTCTTCTTCCTTCGCCGGTGAAGTTGAAAACGCCGTCACCTCTGCGCCGAAGACGCGCGCAAACTGGATGGCCAGGTGTCCGAGACCGCCGATGCCGATCACGCCCACGCGCGACGCCGGATTCACCCCATGGGTGCGCATCGGATTGTAGACCGTGATGCCGCCGCACAGCAGCGGCGCGCTCTGCTCGCTGGGCAAAGCATCAGGAATGGGCAGCACAAACCGCGCATTGGCCCGCACGCGATTGGCGTAGCCGCCGTTGCGGTGCACGCACGTCGCTTCGGCCGCCGCACACAGGTTCTCCATCCCCCGCACGCACCACTCGCACTGCCCGCATGAGTTCGACTGCCACCCAAGCCCCACGCGTTGACCCACCGCGAGTGATCTCACGTGCTGGCCTACGGCCGTGACTGTTCCGATTACTTCATGGCCCGGGATGAAAGGGAATTGGCTGATGCCCCAGTCGTTCGCGATCAAATGAACGTCGCTTCGACAAACGCCGCAATGCGTCACGCCGATCTCGACTTCATCGAAACCCAGGTCGCCTGGGTCGTATCGGAAAGGCAAAAGCTCGGCGCCCGCCGCGTGTGCTGCAAGTCCCTGAATGACACTCATGTCGTTCCGCAGTCCTCGCTCGGCTGATGACAGGGCAGTCCATCAGAATGGATCAGCCCAGAAGATGATGAAGATTTTCCTGTTAACCGTGACCTAGTGTAAACCGCCGCCGCTCTCGATGTGCAGGTTCAACACCTGAAAGCCGGAGAGTACGCCGCCGGCAGGCGCGTGGCCGGCGATGACTGCAGACTCTCCGTTCATGCTCACGTCCTGCACCGCGTGCAAAGGCTCCAGAGCATTGGCCATCGACAAGGGCAAGCCCGACAGTGTCTGGCCTTCCATGTTGGCCTGCGTCTCGGGCTCAAGCAGGCTGACGTAGATCTGATCGGCGGGATGGGTACGGCGCGCCTGCGCCAGCGCCGTCTCCAGATCCGCGGGGTGCTGGCCGAGCCTCGGCTGGTCCATCGTCCGGTCGACTGTGCCTGCATCGGAGACCATCACACGCAGATTGCCTGCCTGCAGCCGGTCCGGCGCCTTCACGCGAATCCGCACATTGCGCGCAGGCTGTTGCCATGGGCGCAGCGTCGCCTCGATCACGATCGAGTCGCCCGCATGCACGATATCGCCCGACACCACGCGCGCCGATTCCAGCGTCACCTGCATGTTGCGTGGAATCTCCTCGACGTTGAGATTGATCGAGTCCACCACTCCCTGACGCGTTCCATTCGAGTAGAGTTTGGCGAAGCTCTGGCCCGTCAGCAGCGCGGCGGCCAGCGGCGAAGGCAGGCCATCCCCGCCCGCTGCCCACAGATCGAGCGGCGATGGTGGATATCCGTCCAATGCGATGCTTCCCGTGATGTGATAGCTGGTGTCCGCCGTACTTTCGTTGGTCTGCAGCAACGCGTTGTAGACCGACACCATGACCGCTTGAGGCGTCAGCGTCGGCAGGTCCAGCACTTCAAAGTTCAGCTTCCGCGGCTTTTCGCCGCCGTGCACCGCCACGTGCACGGGAATCATATGCGCCTTTTCTCCCAGCACTCCGCTGATCGCCGCATCGCGATCCTGCGTGAAACTCCCGATCGTCTGGCCTGTATTCACGATCTTGAATGCGTTCAGCGGCGACGCCAGCGTAGCCACCACCTCGGTCGTCGTCATCGGCATCGACACCGGACCCGCCTGCAGAATCGGATGACCGCACGCCAGCAACCGCTTCGGGTCTACGTAGGTCACTGTGCATGTCGCGGCAATCTCCAGGTCGCCGCGAATCAGTTGTGCGCTGACTGCCGATCCCGGAACCACGCTCTTCACCGCGGACTCCGAGATGCTTCCATCCACTCCATTCGCCTCGGATAGGGAACTGCCGCTGCCGCCCGCGGCCACCATCTCCAGGCCCGTGCCCGCCATCTTGTCCTGCCACAGCTTGATCGCCTCTGGCCGGAATCCGCTCATCACCAGCGGCGTTTCCATCGCCTGAAACGTCATGCCGTCGGAGTTCGTCGTTTGAGTGGTATTCGCCGCTGTCTCCAGCGTGCGCGCCGCATCCGTGGGCAGGTCGCGTACCTCGAGCATCTGCTCGATCGGCGTGATGCCCGCAATCGGGTCTTTGCTGAATTGGCCGATGCGGTACGACAACGATCCAAGCAATCTATTCCCGACATAAACGGGGCTGCCGCTCATGCCCGCCACGACGCCCGTGTATTCAGGCTTGGCGCCGTGCAGTTGCGCCAGAATCATGTCGTGTCCCGGGCCGCGCGCGCCGCGTAGCACGCCCAGGATCTCCACTTGCATCGGTTCCGGCTTGTCTCCGGTAAACACTGTCCAAGCCGTCGCCATCAGTCCGCGATGAACCTGGCTCAGTGGGAAAAATCCCCCATTCGAGGGCGGCGGACCGGCGACGACAGACTCATCCTGAGCCGCATTGGACGACAATGCAGCGCCAAGGACTCCGACCATCGCGAAGCCCAGCAGGATGTCCTTCAGGCGTATTCTCACGTCTATAAGAGTACAACCGGCGGCGCTGGTTTTCGATACGTCAGGAAACCATGCCACGCGCGGGAGTCACTGTGTTTGACGTACGGAGCGGTAGTTCGTTGCGACTGCACATCCGGCGCGTCGGCTAGTGTTTCCCGTATGCTGGTTGAACATAAAGAGGTTTGAAATGTCTACACCGCGCGCTTCCCTTGCATCCGCTTGCCAATCGAAGTTCCTTTTGGCGCTCTTTCTTTTTGCGTCGCTCGCTGGCGCTCCGCTCGTGCGGGCTCAATCGCAAACCCAATCGCAGCAGCCCCAACAGCCGCCCGCCAATCCCCCCTCGGGAGACGCTTCGCCTGACGCCGGTGGTCCTGGCGGCGACAATGGCGCCATCGCCCTGCCCAAGAAAAAAGACAAGCCGGACGACGCGCCCCTGCCGCCGGCGCCGGCCGCGCCCAAGGTAAACAATCCTCCAGGTCTGGATAACTACTCGCTGCGCGTCGATGTTCAAGAGGTTAGCGTGGACGTAGGCGTGCTGCTGGAGAAGAGCGGCCAGTTCGTCCCCAATCTCAAGCCGAATAACTTCAAGGTCTACGAGAACGGCGTCGAGCAGAAGATCGTCGGCTTCAAGCGCGTCGAGGCGCCTATCACCGCGCTGCTGCTGTGCGAGTTCGCCTCCACCAACTACAACTTCATTTACGACATGCGCAACGCCGCATGGTCCTTCGCGCAGCAGCTTCGTCCGCAGGACTACGTGGCCATGATGACATTCGATATGCGCACGCAGATCGTCACCGATTTCACTCAGGACAAGCGCCAGCTCTACAACTCGATCCAATCGCTGGTCATCCCCGGTTTCAGCGAGCGCAATCTCTTCGACGCCCTCTATGAAGCCGAAGATCGACTCAGCCGCATTGAAGGCCGCAAGTACATCATCCTCATCGCCTCGGGCCGAGACACCTTCTCCAAGATCACCCTCGATAAGATCATGCAGAAGGTCAAGAACACGCCCGACGTGAGTATCTTTGCTGTCTCTACCGGAGGCGCGATGCGCGCCATGACGGAAGGCGGCCCGGGCTTCAATCAGCAAATGCGAGACCTCGACTATCTCCAGGCCGACAACCAGATGAAGACCTTCGCCAAAATGACCGGCGGCATGTGGTACAGTCCGCGCTTCGTGGCGGAGATGCCGGAGATCTTCGGCGACATCAACTCCGCCATCCGCTCGAAGTATCAGTTGGTCTACCACCCCACCGACGCCAAGCAGGACGGATCCTATCGCAAGCTGCGCGTCGAGTTGGTCGACGACGAGGGGCAGCCGCTCCGCATGCAGGATGAAAAGCACAAGCCGCTGAAGTACGACGTCATTGCGCGAGACGGATACCGCGCCCGCCAGGAAGTGGAGTAACAGCGAGCAAGATAGAAAGATGATGCGTACGCCTGAGGACGGCTCTCGAGCCGCGCCTCAGGCTGAACGCAACCCAAAGCAAAAAAGCCCTACTTGAATTGGTTCATGAAATCGACGACGTAATACGCAATCACGCTCAGCGTCGCCACGCCCGCCAGCACCAGCGCAAGGCGCAGGTAGGGCTGAATTTTATTGACCTTGGCGACGATCGCGGCTTGAGCGTTCTTCACATGATCGAAGGACTCATCGAGAAACAGTTGATCCTCTTCGTCCTTGGTCAGGTTCGAGCGATACACATAGAGCGCTGCCGTAATTGCCACCAGCACACTCCATGTCGCCCACAGAATAGGAGCTAAGGGCATACAACACCTCCGAATAGCTTCGCGGATCCCAGAACCGGCGGGCCGTCCACGCGAACCAGCAGCGGTCTCGTGGGTAGAGGGGCCGTACTGCGGCCCATCATAGCTCCGTTTCGATACGGCCGGCGTGATAAAAATCACACTCGCCTGGGTCAAAGACCTAAGTCACCAACAAGGGGCGAATTTCGGGCTTCGTTCCGCCGGATCCGTGGCAAAATCGAGTCATTCGAACAACTTGGATGATTTCGAACGATCCTGCAACGATCCGGGGAGCGCTACATCCAATGAGTAGCGTCGGCTGGGGTTCTTGAATCCCCCTAGCTGTGGGTTTACATTGAAAGCTACGATTCACCGAGAATGGAGATCTAAATGTCTACAGCAACCATCACCCCCCAGGAAACCGAGGTAAAGAAAGCGCCTTTGTCGCTTACGCCTCAGGCCATCACCAAGGTCCGCGAGATCATGGCGACCCAGGATCCTCTGCCCGCCGGCCTGCGTATCGGCGTTGTCGGTGGCGGATGCTCGGGCTTCCAATACTCCATGGCCTTCGAGAACCAAAGCGGCATGATGGATAAGGTTTTCAGCTTTGACGATCTGAAGGTGTTCGTTGACGCGACTTCATTGATGTACCTCAATGGCTGCATTGTCGACTACGTCGAGACCCTGGAAGCAGCCGGGTTCAAGTTTGAGAACCCCCAGGTCAAGTCGACCTGCGGTTGCGGCTCCTCTTTCAGCGTTTAAGCCCAGACGATCTCCGTTTGTGAAAGCCCATCCCGCGCGGGATGGGCTTTTTGTTTGCCTGGAGCAGGGAAGGGAAGTGGTTGACGGATGCTGCGTTTAACCTAACTCCTGTGTTTTCAGAAGCGATCAGGAGGCCGTATGGCAAAGCCATAACAGGCCGCTTCAAATTGGCCTCGGGGTTGGTCGCTGATTCATCGCTGGCGCAAAGCAGATATTGATCAAAGAAACGCGCATTTGGCGTCTCGACGATGTTTGGCGTAGATGTGTTATTTATTCAGTAAATACTGTATTTACGTCAAAAGCTTCTACCGTGGCCGGCCCGTGAATCCCTGTTGCTTCCAGAGTTTGTCCCACTGCCAGATGCCGCCCATCACCTTGGCCGGAAATCGATGTCCAGACAGTTGAGCCAGCATCAGGACCTGCCCACGATGGTGCGCCTCGTGCGCAAACATGTAGGCGAACATCGTTCCGCCGGCCGGCCACGTCCGTGTCCAGCTCCCGCGCGAAAACTTCGCGATCTTCCGATCTGGCGTGGTCGAAAGCGCTTCAGACAACATGCGTACGCACTGCGCCGAGCTCTTCTTCAGCGCTCTCGCAGCCTGCTCCATCGTGCAGCGCCGCGGATCGAGTGGGGCCGGCGCGTTCAGATGCGGCGCATTGTGCCGCAGCCACACGAGGCGAGCGTTGTGAAGATGCGTGAAGACCGCCGCAATCGTGCGGCCTTCATTCGGTTTGAACGTGGGCGGCTTGGCGCGCCACGCCCGTGGATCGAGATGCGCCAGCAGAAGTTGATTCATCGCGTCGTTGACGGTGAATGTCTCGATCAGCACATCGCGAATTTCATCGCGCGAGGTGGGCATAGAAATCTCCTGTTAGGCGTCATCCAGACTAGGAGAATCTATCCAGCGATAGAAGAGAAATCGAAGCGGAGGTTGTGCTCATCACTGCTGCGGAGTCGTCGGCGCCGTCGGTGTTGTCGGACTGGTCGTTCCGAAACCACTCGACGAGCCGCCAAATGTATTGGACTGCCCACCGAATCCGGTTGTTCCTGTTCCATTCAACCCGCTCGCCGGCGTTCCCCCGACAGCTCCCGTGTTTCCGCCCTGCGCCGTCGCCTGATCCGCCAGTGGACTGTAGGTGAACTCCCACTGGTTGTAGTGGTTCTTCGTTTTGTAGAGCAGGATCGACTGTTTCTCGCTGGCGGGCGAAAATCCAATAATCCCGCCGCCCCCGAAGGTCTGGGTCGAACTCAGGCTGCCGCTGCTGCTCGAATCCGTCCCGCCTGTTCCCGTCGCGCCAGTCGTTCCTGTGGCGCCAGTCGGCGAAGTCGATCCACTCGACCCAAATGTCGAACTTCCACCGAAAGAGGAGCTACTGCCGAAGGATGAACTCCCACCAAAAGATGAACTGCCTCCGAAAGATGAGCTCCCGCCGAAGGAAGAGCTTCCGAATCCGCTGCTGCTCGACGGTGATCCATTCAGCCCACTGGCTGGCGTTGCGCCGTTGACCGCGCCGGGTCCGGTTCCAGCCAGCGGCGTTCCTCCCAGCGGCTGCCCGAAAAATCCAAACGCTAACGGGACCTTGTTCTGCCCAAACGCAATCGGCTTCCAGTCGTCTTTGCCGGTCATGGGATCGGTGTACCGTTTGCGCAGAAAACGAATCTCGTTGGTCTTTACCAGGGCGTCGATGTTCGGCGGATAGGCATTGAATTTCCGGTAGTAGAGCTGGATCGCGCGAGTGTACTGCTTGCCGCGATGCATCGTCTCTACTTCGCGATCGCGCTGAATCGACTCGCGCACCTTGGGCACAGCAACAGCCATCGAGATGATCAGTATCGCCAGCATGAAGATCACCGCGACCAAGATGTAGCCTTCTTCTCCTGCTTGCGGCGCGCGTCGCATTGTCGCAGTTCCCTTCATTACTTGTTGAAGGCCTTTTCTGACCACTGACTGACCACTGTTTTACTGATTTACCAACGGCACGGACTGCGTGTTGTTGTACGCAAGATCGGTTACCTGCACATTGCCGCGCTGGATCGACTCCACCTTGTACCGATGGTCCACAACGTCTCCTGGCTTAGCCATGAAGATGTCATCTCCGTGCACAAGAAATGCCTGGAACGATTTGTCTTTGGTCTCGGTGTAGCCGAAATACTTCAGGTCGATTGGAGGCGGCTGAGGCGGCCCTTGTGGCGCGACCACCGTTGGAGCCGCCTGAATGCGCGCAGTCTTCACAGGCGTGGGAATCGCCACCGGCGCCGAGTCCGCCGAGAAGATGTTGCGCCCCGTGCCCGCGTACACGACGTCTTCACTCATTGCGAGCTTGTCCAGATGCAGCGACGGATCGATGCCCGCATTATTGCTCAGCTTCGTTGCCGCTGGCCCGTTCGCCTGTCCAGCGCGCGTGGTCGCGGGCCGCACCGTTGGCGGCGGAGCCGAGGGGCCCGAAAACATTCCGATTAACTCGTAGCCTCCAACACCCAACAACACCACAGCGAGGCCGATGAGGATATAGACCTGCTTCTTGTTCTCCGTACCCAGAGCGAGCGCCATGGCTATTGGCCCTCCCCTCTGGATGCCGGCGTGGCGGCCGGTTCACCCGCAGGCTCGGCGGGTGTGGTTCCTACCTGGGGCAGGCCGCTGTTGGCGGCATCGACTGCGCGCAGCCACGTCGAAACCCTCAGCCTCAGGTTCACCATTCCACCTTGTTGCCCCGTCAACGCCATCGCGCGGATCACGAAGAACGTCTGATCCCGCTCGAGTCCGTTGATAAACTTCATGATCTGCGGATACTCGCCGCTGATTCCCACGTCCATCGAGATCTCTGTGAGATCGCCGCTCTGCGCGCCCTGCGCGTAGAGCACCCGCGATAGCCGCGCTCCGGACTGCACCTCGAGATCGCCGATGCGGCTGGCGATGAGCGAGTAGTTCGCCGGAATGCGCTTCGCGTAGAACTTCTTCATCTCCTCGCGCGACTCGGCGACTCGCCCATCGAGTCCACGCAACGGCGCGGTCTGCAGCTCCATCGTCTTCAGCCGCACCTGATCGGCCGCCAGCGTGTCCGTCTCGCTGCCATGCGTCGCAGACCAGTCCAGTCCCAGCCGCACGCCCAGCCCAATCACAACCACCGCAAGCACGGCCGCGCCAACGTAGTGCCAAGTGAGTGGGGACGACAACCGTTCGCGCAAAGGGGTCTGCTCGCTCATTGCGGTCCTCCTTGCGCCGGCGCATGCGGTCTTGGCATGCCGGTGTACGGCGGCCGTGTAGCGCCCGGAGGCGTCGGCCCCAGGGTGCGCGCATGCGGCTGTGCTTTATGCGCTGCGCCCGTCTTGTCTTCACTCGCCTTCTTTTCAGCTCTATGCTCGCCTGGTTTGGGTGGAACATAGTCGGCGAGCACATCGAAGTTGACGCGGTTGGACGCGCTCACCGGTTCGGCGCGCTGGTTCGGTCCGTTCGTTGATTCCGAGCTTTCGCCCACAATCCGCGGGCTCAGGAATCGCCGCGAGCGCTCCAGATTCTCCACCAGTTGAATCGAGCGGTCGCGCGGCCCCAGCACGCGCAGATGCAGCGTGATGTTCCCATCCTTGTCGCGCATCGGCTCCAGCGTTGTCGCCTGCACCCCGCCCGGCAGAACCGTTTCCAAGGCCTCCATCGCTAGCGTCCACGAGAAAGCCTTCTCGTCGAAAAGCTGGTTCAGGTTCTCGGCCTGCGCCAGCGTCGCTGCATTGTCCGGCTGGCGCATCATCGCCTGATAGCCTTGGCGTTCTTTGTTGATGCGGTCGATCTGTGTCTCAACTACGCGCTCGCGGGCCCGCGCTGCCTTGGCTTTCGCGTCAAGCGCGTACACGCCGTAGCCCAGCGCTATTGCGACAACCGCCATAGCCGCCATCGCAATGCGCAGATTCTTGACCAGCGGCCCGATGTCCGCAAACGGCTTTGTCGCGAGATTGAGAGAGATGCGCATCGTTCTAAGCCGCTCCCGCCAGCGCTCCTACGATTCCAGCGAAGCTCAATTTGCCCAGCGGCGTTGCTGCGCCTGTCGTCGGCCGCGGCGCCAGCTCCACCACCTTCATCTCTGCATCGCTCATCTGGATCCAGCGCGCAAACTCATCTGCGCCGCCCACGCCGCCATAGTAAAGCTGCCGCGCGCGTGTCGCCAGCTTGTCCTCAAAATAAGCCGCCGCCACTGCGATATCGCGCTGCACTTCGGAAAGCCGCTGCGCCGGATCGCTCGGTAACTCGAGCGTGCGATAGAGCAGAAGATCCTGTCCTTGAGTAATGGACGTGGTCAGCGATGCCCCGCTAAAGCAGGCCGTCAACGCAGGCCCATCGGCGGCCAGTCCCGCCAGCGCCGCCAGGCTGGACGGCACAACCGCGCCGGGTTCATATCCCGCTGCCCGCACAGCGCCTTCATACTCCTGCAAAATCGGACCCGGCAGCACCGCGATCAGCGCGCGGCATTCGGTTTTAGTCTCCGATAGCACCTGATAGGTCACGCCTGCTTTTTCGACATCGAACGGCACCATCTTACGCAATCGGAAACGCAGCACAGCGATCACTTCGGCAGGCTTGACGGGCAGGGAATCGAAGTCCAACACAAACACGCGCACCGCGGTATCTGGAAGCACCAGCGTTACGTGGTGCGATCGCGGCGATACATCGTCGAGCGTCGACTTGATCGCTTGCGCAACTGCTTCGGGCGCGTGCAGATTGGCTTCGTCAATACCGGGAACCAGCGCGCCTGCCGCCAACGGCGCAAACGCATACACCGCCGAAGCGTCTTTGCCTGGCAGCGCTGCAGCCAGCGCGCCTTCCGGCATCAGTTCCACCGCCGCCGGAGGGCGTCCGCCTGTTTGTGGTCTAGCCGATGTCTTCTTCCTGATCGAAGCCATTGTTCCGTTCCTTAAGTCCTTAGCCTCTGACAACTGACTACTGATCACTGACGGCTGTCTCTACCTCGACGCCTCGATGAACGTCACCTTATTGATCTCTTTCAGCGTCGTCAAACCGCGCTGCACGCGGTCTAGCGCCGATTCGCGCAAAAACGACATGCCTTCCTTCTGCGCCAGCTTGCGCACCTCGGAGGTCGGCTTCTTTTCCAGAATCAGCTCGCGAATCGGATCGGTCAAATCCAGCAACTCATGAATCGCCGTTCGCCCGCGATACCCCGTGCCGCCACACTCCATGCACCCGACGCCCTCGCGAAATTCAAAGTTTCGCCACTCCGCCGGATCCATGCCACTGGCGATCAGCAGATCATCGGAATACTCCACAGTCCGCACGCAATAGTCACAGATCGTGCGCACCAGCCGCTGGGCAAGGATACAGTTCAGCGCCGAAACAAAGTTGTAGGCCTCGACGCCCATGTTCAGGAAACGTCCCAACACATCGACGACGTTGTTGGCGTGCACGGTGGTGAACACGAGGTGCCCAGTCAGCGCCGAATTGATCGCGATCTGCGCCGTCTCCTGGTCGCGGATTTCGCCGACCAGAATCTTGTCCGGGTCGTGGCGCAGGATGGACCTCAGTCCTCTTGCGAACGTGAGACCCTTCTTCTCGTTCACAGGAATCTGCGTAATTCCGCGAATCTGGTATTCGACCGGATCCTCGATCGTGATGATCTTATCTTCGTCGCTCTTGATCTCGTTCAGCGCAGCGTACAGCGTCGTCGTCTTGCCCGATCCCGTTGGTCCCGTCACCAGCACCATGCCGTACGGCTCGCGAATATAGCGACGGAATCGCCGCAGATCGTCCTCCGCAAACCCGACGACATCCAGCGTGAGATTGCGGAATTTTTCGCTCATCGACTCTTTATCGAGCACGCGCAGCACAGCATTTTCGCCGTGCACCGTCGGCATAATCGACACGCGGAAATCGATCAGTCTGCCTTTGTAGCGCACGCGGAAGCGCCCGTCTTGCGGCACGCGGCGCTCAGCGATATCCAACTCGCTCATGATCTTGATGCGGCTCAGAATCGTGGTGTGGTGCTCGCGGGCAATCGGCGCCATCGCTTCCTGCAGCACGCCGTCGATGCGGTACTTCACATGCAACGAGTCGTCATAGGTCTCGATGTGAATATCCGACGCGCGCCGCTCCAGCGCCGTAAAAATCGTCGTGTCCACCAGGCGAATGATGGGGCTGATGTCTTCATCGCTGGTCAGCTTCTCAATCGAGATGTTCTCGTCGGAGTTGTCGTCGCCCGTGAGCACATCGAACGTCAATCCTTCGCTGGCTTCGTCGAGCACGCGCTGCGACTGCTCGGTCTTCTTCAGAACCTCGGTGATCTGCGATAACGTCGCGACGCGAGCAATAATCCGGCTGCTCAGCAGGCCCGCGATCTCGTCCAGCACCATGAGCCGCGACGGGTCGCTGACCG
>DATHNJ010000298.1:0-24414 GCA_035486155.1 Occallatibacter sp.
GGCGGAACCACCCAGACCATCACCACGGACGGAACCCAATCGCTGTCTGACATTGCCAGCCAGATCAACGGCGACAATCTGGGCGTGACGGCCAACGTCGTTACGGACGCGAATGGCTCCCGCCTGTCGATCGTGTCGAACACCACGGGCGCGGCATCCGGCTTCACCATCAGCGGCTCATCCGGTTTCGGAACCAACACGGTGACTGCCGGCCAAAATGCCTCACTTACCGTGGACAACATCCCGATCGTCAGCACCTCCAACACCGTGACAGGCGCAATTCCCGGCGTGACGCTGAATCTCCAGAGCGCCAGTACGGGCCAGGTCACGCTCAATGTCCAGCCCGATACCTCGGCGGCTTCGACGGCCATCAATCAGTTCGTCAGCGACTACAACACAGTGATCGGCGACCTCAACGCGCAGTTCACCAACGGCTCGTCAGGCCAGGGTCCGCTTGCAGAGGATGCAAGCATCATCAACCTGCAAAGCGCAGTGGAGCAGTCCTTGTCCTTCCTTCAGCCGGCGTCCTCGGGCTCGACGGTCAGTCTCTCGTCCCTTGGCATCTCGATCAACAAGGACGGAACTCTTGCGGTCAACTCCTCGACGCTGCAGAGCACTCTGCAGAACAACTTCGCCGGCGTGCAGCAGTTCTTCCAGGGTTCGGCGCTCAACGGCTTCGCCAACAACATGGACAAGCAGCTCAGCAACTTTCTCGCTCCCGGCGATGGCGCCTTTACCGTCGAGCTCAGCAGCATCAGTACGCAAGAGACCACGATGAAGAACAACATCACCAACTTCATGAGCACGGTGATCACGCCTTTGCAGACCAGGTTGACGGCGCAGTTCTCGCAGGCTGAAACCGAGTTGCAGGAGTTGCCCGGCGAGCTCAAGCAGATCAGCGCAGAATTCAATCCAAATTCAAACAACAGCTAATCAGGGATACCAGGGACAAAGAACATGTACACGGATGCGGCTTATCGAAAAACAGCAGTTCAGGGGACCAGCGGATTCGGCCTGCTGATCGCCCTGTTCGACGCCCTCGCCGGAGATCTGCGTCGCGCGGCTCAAGCGGAGCGGAACAACGAGATCGAAAAGCGTTGCCGCGAAACCAACCACGCAATGCACGTCATCGGCTTTCTCGAGGATCGACTGGAGCGTGGGGACGGCGGGGAGTTAGCCAATCAACTGCGCGCCTTCTATAGCACGTTGCGCCGTAAGCTGGTCCAGGCGCAGGTCAGCCGATCGCCGCAGCAGCTGGAAGAATTAATGGCCGGCGTGTTAAAGATTCGCGAGGCATGGCAGCAGGCCGATCAACGCAAGGCGCCCGCAGGACCGGAGATTCTCTCCGCCTCTATTCCGACCAGTCTTCTTCCCTTCGTAAGCTCAACCACGGAGAGTCGGCACGACGACTGGTTCGCTTGAGAACGAGCCGCGCCTTCCAGGGCGCGGCCTCCCGTCACATTCCCGTCGCGTCCACTTTGCATCAGGCGTTTCTGTCAGCGCGCTGATGCTGCGCCGTTCCATGACGCACTCATCCCAATAGACAAACACAAGAAACAGCAGTCCGCCGGCTCAAGATCGCTTCGCTGTTATTGCGAAGCGATCGAGTCGGCGTCGCGCCCGCCTTTGCGCCGCATCGGTGTTGAATCCCAGAGAGTGTGAACGCCCCGCGGCGACGCCGTAGCCACGCAAATCGAGGCGACATGTTTTGGATGAGGGCCTTTGAGCCATAGCCAAAAGCCCGCAGCGTATGCCGCGGGCTTTGGTTGCCACAAGGTCTCGGCTTGCGGTCTTGCTCTAGGTCGGGTTGGAGAGGAAGTTGAGCAGCGAGTTCGGCATGACCTTCGCCGCCGCGGCCAGAGCCGCGCTATTGTCGGTCTCCGCCTGGGTAAGATTCGTGGCCGCCTGCGCGAGATTCACGCCCTCCAGCGTATTTTGCTGCGAGGTAAGGCTCACCGTCTCCTGCTGCAGAAAGGTCGTCTGCGAACTTAGCTGTGAGTCGACGTTGCCGTAGAACTCCTGCTGCTGGCTTACTACGTTCAGCGCGGAGTTGACATTCGATGTGGCTGTAGAAATCGCCTGGGTGTCGGCTGCGGAGACTGTGCCGCCTCCCTGCGATGCCGTCGCTGCCGTCTGTAACGCCGTAACCAGCCCGGTTAGCGCGCCCAGCACGCTCGCCGACGAATTGTCGAAGATCTGGTCTCCGGGCATATTCACCTGGATGGTCTGGTTGTCGCCGATAGAGACCGAATTCTGGCCTTCGTTGCCGTTATAGGTATATCCGGTCCCGCTGCCATTCGGCGTGAAGGGCGTGTTGGCCGTGTCGGTTCCGCCAAATAAAAACGTGCCCTGAAAAGTCGCGTTGGCCTGTGAGACCACACTGGTCATCACATCTTGCACATCCTGAACAAGCGATTGCAGGCCCGACGCTGAAGTTGTCCCGTTCGCGCCCTGCGTTCCATCGGCGACTGCCTTGGTCAGCAAACTCACCACATTGCTTAACGCCGAACTGGCCGCCTCGACCTGCGAAGACGCGCTCGAAACATTCTGCGTGTACTGATCCACGTCAGCGGTCTCGATTTGATTCTGCACCAACGCTGCCGAGGCGATCGGATTGTCCGACGGCTGATTGACGCTCTTGCCCGTCGCCACATCTTCGAGCGCGGTGTTCAGCTCGGCCTGGCTTTGATTCAGGGCATTCTCGATATCAGGGACGAAATTCGGATTAACACGCATAGGTTAGAAGCTCTGGCTGGATCCCATATCCATAGTGTCTGTGTCCAGTTGCTGAATGGTGCTGACGATTCGCGCCGCCGCCTCATACGCCGTCTGGAACTTGATCATGTTCGATGTCTCTTCGTCGATGCTTACGCCTGACTCAGAGCCCTGCTGGTTGGTGAGCGCCTGCAAAGTATCGCCGATCGCCGAAGACTCCGTGCTCGCGTTCGAAGCGGCGTTGCCTACTTGAAAAACGAGGCTCGAATAGCCATTCTCTACCGAGCTTCCCCCCGCTGTAGGAGCGGTGGTGAGCGCAGCGGAAAGATTGGCGACGTTGCCGTTGCTGCCTGACGCTCCGGTCGCCGTCGAGCTGATGGCGATCTGCGACGGACTGGTCAACGCAACGCTGATGCCGGCTGCCGCCCCGCCCGTAGTTGGAACATTGAAAAAGTCCTGGCCGGCGGCGCCGGTTGAATCGAACCCACCTGTCTGCGCCGCATTGAACGCCGTGCCCAACTGGGTGGCTAGCGCGTTGAGCGAGCTCAGAAAACCGGGAATCGTCGTATCGCGAATCTGGATCGCTCCGCCGAGGGTTCCGCCTTGAATCTGCGAGGTGATGTTGTTCCCCGACGAATCGATCACCTGCTGAAAGCCGTTGGTTCCGGTCGTCGTTTGCAGCGCGAAGCTCTGATTGCCCACCACCAGCGGGCTGCCATTGCCTGTCGTAATGGTGTCTTCCCCATTGCTGCTCTGCGAAACCTGAACGCCGGTCAACTGCGAAAGCTGCTGCACCAGTTGGTCGCGTTGATCCTCGACCGTGCCGCCATCCTGACCTTGCGCCGTTAATTGCCCCACCTGGCTATTCAACTGCGCGATCTGTTGCGTCAGCGTGTTGATCTGTGACACCGTCTCGCTTACCTGGCCGTCCGCAGCCGACTGCGCGCTGGTCAAACCGTTCGCCGTGGTGTTAAAGGCCTGCGCCAGCTGTTGTCCGGCGGAAAGAACGGCCTGCTGGGCCGATCCGCTCGATGGGCTGGCGGATAGCTGCGTGAGAGCGCTCGAAAGCGTCGACAACGCGCTCCCGATATCCTCGCCGTTCGATGTAAACAAAGTCTGGATATTTTGCAGGCTCGACGACTGCGTATCGACGCTGCTCTGCGCCGAGGTCTGCTGTGCAATCTGGTTGTTCAACAACTCGTCGCGAATGCTCTGCAGGCTGCTCAGCGAAACTCCGCCTCCGGTCACCACGCCGTCTGTCAGATTCTCCGCGCCCTCGGCGAACTGCGGAACCTCGCGCGTGTAGCCGGGCGTGTTCGCATTGGCGATGTTGTTGCTGGTCGCGTTGAGCGCGCCCTCGGCGGCTTCCAGCGCCTGCGATCCGATAAACAGCGACGTCGTCAATCCACCCATGAAATTAAGCCTCGCAAGACCAGGTTTGCTGTTTCATCACAGGACCGGCGCTTTCTTGCATCTGGCCCTTATGCGAGCGATACAGCGAAATCATCAATCCAACAGAATGAGTGGATAGCTTCAACAACGCCGAGTACTTCTGATTCAGTGTTCGCAGTCGTTGGGCGGCGCTCTGAATCTGCTGCATCAGGTCTTCGTCGGGCGCAACCGCGACCGCCCCACCCTCCGCCGCCTGCTTGCTCAAATCCTTGGCAAGCTCGCGCAGCCGAACCGCGAGCGCTTGTTGGTTGGCGATACTCTCTTCTAATGGCTCCAGAGTGTTCGCCGCGATTGCCTGCATCGATCGCTCCAGTTCCTGAGCCATCGATTGCAAATGCTCAAGGTATTCCCCAAGCCTGCCAGTTCGGTCCTGCGCTTGATTCGTGGTCATTCTTTTTTCCGCGTCGTTTACGTCGTACTGCCCATCCGACGCTCATCGGCATTCACGCGTGCTCGTCGATCATCGATCCGGCAATTGCGCTCGGGTCGAGCTGATAGGTTCCGCTGTTGACCTGCTGCTGCAGACTCGCGACCTTGTCGTCGCGAACCTCCGGCGAGTTCATCGCCAAACCAACCAGCGAACTCAAAGACGCGGTGTCCGACGTGAAGGAGGTCGTATCCTCGCTGCCCGCCACGCCCGTCTGCGAAATGCTGCCGCTTACCTGCTTCGCATTCGGCTCGGAGGAAACCTGGTTTGCTGCAGCGTTGTTTAGATCGATTCTCATAATGGCTCCTTCAAATTTGAACCTGCGCCTCTATCGGCGACTGGCCGGCGAAAGTTTAACGTAAATCCCCGCTTATTTCTCAATTTTCTTGCCCTCGGCAGCCGCTGCGGCTTCAGCCGCCGCATTCTGCCTATCCGCCGTGGCATGAAGGGCTTTGGCGATCATTTTGCCGATCCCGATCCCGCCCGATGCCGCTAAAGACGTAGACAGCGCCTGCACGCCCAGGCTCATCATCTGGTCGCGCTGGCCCGCGTCGTCGTCATCCTCAGCCCCCGGCACAGAGCCCATGGACTGCTCGGCCTGCTGCAGCCACGTGCTCAGCAACATCGATTCAAAGTCCTGCGCGCTTTTGTCGATCTTGGCGTCATCCTTGGAGCCGGAGCCCTGCAGAGAATTCAGTTGCCCGATCATGCTGTTCTCGCGCGTCTGCAGCATGCTGGTCTGCGCCTGCGCGGCGAGCGGTCCGAAACTGGCGCTGGAACCCATCTACTGCACCTCCAGATCGGCCTGGATTCCACCCTCGGCCTTGATCGCTTCCAAAATCGCCACCACGTCGTGCGATGTGGCGCCAAGCGCGTGCAGTCCGTTCACCAGCTCCTCGACGTTCGCGCCCTGATCGAGGCGCATGGTCTGCGCCGGAGCGTCGGTCACGTTCAAAGTCGTCTGCGGAACCAGCGCGGCCGTCGGATTTCCCTGCACCGATCGATCGAATCCTCCGCCCTGGCCTCCACCTTGTCCGCCTCCCGGTCCACCACCGGGCTCGCCCGGATTCTGTCCTGGAGCCCCTGGTCCGCCCGGCTGTCCCCCGCCCGCAGGTCTCTCACGCTCGGTAAAGCCGGGGATGGCGCCCGGAATCGGCGCCACTGTGTACGTCGTTGAAACCTCAATCGACAGATTGCCGTGAATCACCGCGACCGGCGACAACTTCACCTCGCCGCCCAGCACAATCGTGCCCGTGCGCTCGTTGATGACGATCTTCGCCGGCGTGTTCACGTTCAACGGCAGATTCTCCACGCGCGAGATCAGCAGCGGCACCGAAGGTGCGCCCGCATCGGCGACATTCACATCCACGCGCCGGCTATCCAGCACAGACGCCACCTGCTTGTGAAACTCCTGGTTGACTGCATCGGCGATTCTGCTTGCCGTAGTGAAATCTGGATTCCGCAACAACAGCGAGACCGTCTTGAAATCGTGCAGATCGACCGACGTGTCGCGCTCCACGATGCCGCCGTTGGCGATCGTTCCCACTGTCGTCGAGTTCACTTCCTTGCCGTTCAGTCCATTACCCGCCGTATAGCCGCCCATCACCAGCGGCCCCTGCGCCTCGACGTAAATCTGTCCGTCAGGTCCATGCAGCGCGCTCATCAGCAGCACTCCGCCCACCAGGCTCTTGGCGTCGCCTACGGAAGAAACCGTGACATCGAGCCGCTCGCCCGGCCGTGCAAACGGCGGCAAAGATGCAGTGATGAATACCGACGCTACGTTCTTCACTTCCACCTGGCCTGGCGCAATCAGCACGCCCATCTTCTGCATCGCATTGGCCAGCGTCTGGACAGTGAAAAACGTCTGCTGGCTGTCGCCGGTGCGATTCAAACCGACCACCAGTCCATAGCCCACCAGCATGTTGTCGCGCACGCCTTCAATGGTCGTGATATCCCGCACCAGCACGTGGCGGTCCTTGTTATCCGCGGCTGCATGCGGCGCATCGAACGCCGTCGCGCTCAGCGCCAGCGCGCAAACGATCGTCGATAACAACCGGAACTTCGTAGTCGCAAATACGGATCTCATCTTCATCAGAACCCAGTCAGCCACAAGAGCATGCGCGTAAGGAAGTTCGGAGGCCGCGTGCTGTCGGCGATAATGCCTTTGCCCTTCATCTCGATCTCAAGATTGCTCAACGCCGTCGAAGGCACCGTATTCGTTGAGCCAATATCGTTCGGCCGCACCACGCCGCGAACCGTCACGTCTTCATGCTGGTTGTTCATGAAGATCTTGCGCTGCGCCTCGACCACCAGATTGCCGCTGGGCAGCACCGCAATCACCTGCGCCGTCATGCTGGTCTGGAACTGCGTGCTTGAATCCGTTGCGCCCGATCCCTTCAGCGTCGTGGCGGAATTCGCGGCGAACAGCGGGTTCAGGCCCTTCGTGTTGATATCGCCGGCCAGGCCCGTAATCGCTGAGCTCGTTTGAAACGCGCGTGAGCTGTTCACGTCGGCATTCTGCGCCGCCGTGGTCTGCACCGACACCAGAATCACCACCGTGTCATTTATTTTGCGAGCCTTGTAGTCCGACCCCAGATCGCTCGTGTCGCCGAGGTTCCACAGGCTGCCTACGGTGTGCTCCGCCTTGGGCGCATCCTGCTCCTGCAAGCGTTGAATGTAGTCTGAGCGCAGTTCCGAAGGACTGGTCGGCTTCTTCGGTTTCGCATCTGCATGCGGCAGGATAAATACTCCCCCAAGAGCTGCAGTGATCAAAAGCCGCAAACCGGTTTTTGTCGGGGTCTTCGTCGCCGTCTTCATCGTCACAGTCTCCCCTGCAGCGTGGCCCCATCGACCACCTGAGCCCGATACGTCATCTTCCGGTCCTTGCTGGTCACGCGAATCGTCTGTCCCTGCGCGCCGTTTTCAAGACAGATCACCGACAGCCGAATGTGAACCCGTTCGCTGTCCAGCCGCAAGACCGCCTCGTCTCCATTTTTGATCGCAATGGCCTTGGGCAGGCGCGAGGACGAAAGAGCAGCAGGCGCCTCCGTCTGCGCGCCGGCCGCTTGAGACTGATCGCCGTTCACGCGAAGCCCCACAAAGAAAGGCAGGCACTGCTCCGGACTCTCGCACTCCAGCCGAGCTCTCAAGCGCCCATCGCTCCAGGGCTCGACGGAATGCACGACCAAGCGCGGCGCGCTGGTCGTCGCAACCACCTGGGTCAACAACGTCACCTGTTCAGGCGCGATCCGCATGCCCATCCGGCCCATCGTCGCCGCAACCTGCTCGACGCTGATCGGATAACGTCCCGGCGCCGCCATCGCCGGAAACACCGCGCCGGCCGCCAGGGTCCAGGACAAAATGATTTGCACTCGCGTCATGAGCTCTTCACGCCTACTGCGAAAGTTGGTTCAACTGCTGCAGCATCTCGTCGGTCGCTTTCACCACACGCGAATTCGACTCATACGAACGCTGCGCCAGAATCATATTGACGAACTCCGTCACGACGTTCACGTTCGATTGCTCCAGCGAGTACTGCTGCAGCGTGCCCAGCCCTTCCGTTCCGCCTGGCGCGCCCACCGCCGCATTGCCCGACGCTGTCGTCTCCAGGTAGATGTTGTTGCCCACGCTGTTCAATCCACCCGGATTGGGGAAGCTGGCCAGCTGAATCACGCCCACCTGCTGCGCCTGCGTCTGTCCCGGCAAGGTCACGCTGACCGTGCCATCCGTTCCGATGGTGATGTTCGTCGCCGCCGCGGGAATATTGATCGCCGGCTGCAGCGCATCGCCGTTGGCCGTCACCAGATTGCCTTGCTGATCGGGCTGAAACGATCCGGCGCGCGTGTAACCCGTCTGACCGTTCGGCATCAGGATTTGGAAGAAACCCGCGCCCTGGATGGCGATGTCCAAGGGATTTCCGGTGTTCGTCAGATCGCCCTGCGTCTGCATGATCTCCGTGTTGCTGGCCTTCGTGCCCAGGCCGATCTGCAAGCCTGAAGCCACCGTGGTCTGCTGCGTCGCCGCCGCGCCAGGCATCACATCGTTCTGATAGAGAAGATCGGTGAATTGAAGCCGCCGCGACTGGAAGCCGGCCGTGCTCGAGTTCGCGAGGTTGTTCGCGATGTTGTCCAGATTCGATTGCTGGGCGGTCATTCCACTTGCGGCTGTATATAGAGCGTGAAACATTCGATCTCCTTTTAGCCCACCTTGGGCAGATCCTGGCTTGCGGTCTTATCCATCTCGGAATTGAACATCGTGAGAGCGCGCTGCATCATCTCTGCGTTGCGCTGCGCCTCGACGAGTTGAATCATGCTGCTCACCGGATTGACATTCGAGGATTCCAGCGATCCTTGGCGCACGCTGGAGTTCGTCGCCGCGGTCGGCTGCACATTGGGGGGAGGAGTAAAGTCTGTATTGCCGACGTTCGATAACTCCGTGCCTGGGGGAAATTCAACGATCTTCAGCTTCCCGGCAAGCGCGCCACTGGAAGAGATCGTGCCGTCCGGGCTGATCGTAACCACGCCTGGGGGAAGAGTGATCGGTTGTCCCGTGTCTCCCAGCACTGCATTGCCCGCCCCGTCCACCAACTGCCCCCCGCTCGACATCTGAAACCCGCCGTCGCGCGTATACATCGGGCCGTTCGCCGTCTGAACCGTAAAGTAGCCGGGCCCTTCAATGGCGAGATCGAGAGGGTTGCCAGTCTTCTGCAGGGCGCCCTGCTTCACATCCGACATCGTGCCGCTCATAATGCCGTAACTGTTGATGACTGGATCGAGAGCGGAAGTCGACGTGGTTCCCGCATTGGCCAGCACAGAGCTGAACACATCGCGCTCGGCGCGAAACCCGACCGTGCTTGCGTTGGCAAGATTGTTCGCGATCGTGTCGAGCGTCGCCGTACGCGCCATCAGGGCAGTGCTTGCGGCGTAGAACCCGCTGTCCATGGTGCACCCCTCCGCGGAAGGATATGCACGGCGCGTGCCACTTCGAGAGGCAGGATTTGCCCGAAAAACGCCTGCAAAAGCCCGAAAATCGGCCGATTCATGAGGGTTTGATGAGAGGAGTGATGGAAGAGACCAAACCGGCGGCTCGACTCAACTGCCTTTCCTCATGGGAAGACAATCTACGCGCCAAAATGCGGCGGCCTCTTACGGATTCAGGCGCACATCAAGACGCCCGTTAAGAAGAAACCGCAGGCGCCCAGAGGTTCACCGGATCATGCAAAAGGACGTAATTGCAGACCGCGGAGTCGGTGCGCGAGCCGTTCGCCTCCTGATGAGCGCTGCGCACCATCTCTTTCCAGCGAATCACCGAAGAACGCGAAGGAATCTCAGAGAAATAGGCGACGACGCAATCAGGAAGCGACCACGCCAGAGCCATGCGCAATCCCACCGCGTCGTGGTTGCCGGCGACCTGCGGCGTCCGCTCCCAACCCAGAACGCTGGGCAGCGCGCCGACCGCGTGGAACAGGCCGACCAGGTATGCGTGATCCGGATTGACCGGCAGGAACGCTTCCTCGGCAAGAAATTTGCAGTTGTCTGCGGTGCGCTTGGCGTGGCTCCACAGCTCGGCGATAGCCGGATCGCACGTTCCGCGCTTGATCGGCCGTCGCGCCACGGCGTCCAGGCAGGCTTGCACGCCCAGGCCGGAGATGCAGTTTTCCATGCGTCCCGACAGGCCTTCGCGCCCGGCCAGGCGCATAATCTGAATTGCGGCGCCAAGATCGCCCAGCACCAGCTGGGTGACCTCGCTCAAATCGACGACGCGCTCTCGGACAGCCAGCTCCAGCATGAGCAGCGTGTCCGACATGACCGGAGCGTCGGGCAGTTCACGGTCCAGTTCACGGTTCAGGTTCGGTTCGTGCAACTGGAAATGCAGCGTGTTCCGCGCCGCTTCAATCTCGAAGACTTTCTCGTTCCGCACCGCGCCACCGCCTTCGAGTACATACATCGGCAACTGGCGCGGAAATTTTACCGGAGATTGATAATCGTCCTCGTTGTTTGTCGTTACTTGAGGGTGGCGACCTTCTGGTCGAGCATCTCAAATTCCATCGGCTCGATCGTCTCGGCCACATGGCTCATCCGGAAGATCACGTCCATCTTGCCGCGTTTTCCCCTCAGCCTGGCCCAGACGAGGTTCTTGTAGTGGGTGAACTCCGCCTCGCGCGCCCCGATTTCCACAGCCGCCCTTCCCAGCGTGCGGGCCATCTTGTCCGGCGTTCCCGGATCGTCAACTACGGTTTCCTTGGAATCGGACATCCGCACGGTGCGCTCCATCTGCTCGTCCAACTCGGTCTGCGTAATGAAGCAAGGCTCAACTCTGCACCCGGTCATCGTCTCGATCGACTCGATGACGCTGTACTCGATGCGGGAGACAAATCCTAACAAAATGCGCCGGCCCGTCGCCGAGTAGTGCATCGGCGCTGCCGAACAGGCATGGAGAATCGCGTGAGGAAGATCCGATTGCACCATCATGCCCGTCATGCCGACATAGTCCTGTCCCAACGCTGCACAACCCCACTGCGCCGCCCGCGCAGCCGCCACTTGCTTTTCCGTCACCAGGCCCAACCGCATCAGGTTGGCCGCCAGTTCGTCCTCGTTACGCCCGCTCATCGAATTCGCCAGGCGAAGCTGCTCCGCCGTCAGGAATCCCTTCGTGTGCAATGCCAGGCTAAGCGACAGACGCGGATTGCGCCGCATCTCCACCGCGCGCCGGCGCGACAGCGCTCCCAAAGGACCGCGCGCGCCCAACGCAAAGCAATCCACGCAGCAATACCATTGCTGCCCTACGCGAATGCCCTGCCTCGCGCCCGGAATGCTGCGCAACAGTTGCGTGTTGTGGCACGTCGGCAGATCGCACTCCGCCTTCATGCTCTTCCATCCTCGATCCACGGCAGGCAAGAACGACAACAAAGACAGATTCATGCTTAAACGCCCTCGTTAGGAGTTTTGCGGTTAGTTAAAAAAGTGAGAGGTTACCGGCTGCGGAATCTCCGTCACGCGCAACCCATAGTTGCCGTCGACCACGACCGCTTCGCCACGCGCAATCAGTTTGCCGTCCAGAAAAAGCTCAACCGGTTCATCGACCATGCGATCCAGCTCGATTACAGATCCGTTGTTCAGCTCCAGCACATCGCGCAACGCCATCTGCCGCTGGCCGAACCGGAGCGACACATTCAGCTCCACGTCCATCACCAGCTTCAGATTCTTCGGCGCGAACGCCTGCGACGATTCAACCTTCCGCGCGACGCTTTCCACCTCTTCCGTACCCGACAGCGCTTCCAACAGCGGCGTCGCGAAGTAGAGCAGAGCCTGTACGTTCTCTTGCAGGCAGCCCAGCGGAACGAGGAACATTCCTCCGAAAGCCAACCCGGAGACGCGATCGACCGTGAAGGTAATCTCGCCGTACTTCTGCTCCAGCGACGCAGCTAACCCTGCCGTCATCGACGAAAGGATCTTCGTGAGAGCCCCATTCTGATCTTCGGCCTGATCCTCCCCGCCTGCCGCCGTGGGTTGCTTAGTGATCTTCGCCATCAGCTCGGCGACTTGCTTCTCGTAGAGCTCGACGAAGCACTCGCCTGACAGACCGCCCTGCGCCGAAAAGCGGAAGTGAACCGCGCTCTCCTTCGCGGCCCCGCCGTCATGGGCGCTCAGAATCTCAAAAGGCCACTCTATCCCCGTCGCCTCCGACAGCGCTCCGCCCAGAGACTGGGCAAAGGCGCCCGCGAAGATATCCGCACCCTTCTTCTTCACTTCGTTCGTCATGATCGCTTAGCTCCTCTTCCATTCCGCGGCATCCAGGCGGTTGCCCAGTTGCGCCGCGCGCAGTTGTCCATTTCTCACAGGGATCGCTTCAAAAAAGTCGCGACCGCCCACCGTCAGCATTCCTGGATTTCTCACCGGCGCACGCAGCTTGAGCACCGAGCCCGGCTGCAGTGCGATCAAATCGCGCACCGCCACCTTCAATCCCGGCAGCTCCGAGCAGATATCGAAGTCGCAATCCAGAATTCGTTCCCGCAACGGCGGCGCCGGAAAGCTCCAGATGCGCGTCTTCTTCAACGGCTGATCCAGCTTGATGCGCGCCATCAGCACGTTCAGAAACTCGGTCGGAAACACCAGCTTGAACGAGCCGCCCGTCCCCGCAATCTCCACGCCGAACTTCAACACCGTCGCCTTCTCGCTCAACGCGAACGACTGGTGCATTAACGCCGGCTTCATGCGCGACCCCGGCTCGAGCGATAGATCGGGAATCTTCCACACCGTCTCGGCCTGGCGCGCCATCAGCGAAACCACCATCTGCATGATCTCGCCTTCGATCTCCGACAAATCTCTTCCCGACGCCTTCGCCGAACCCGGTCCGCCCATCAGCAACTCAATAATTGGGAAAACCAGTTCGTTGTCCAGCTCCACAATCAGCGTCTTCTGCGAAAGCGGCACGATGTAGCACAGCGGCGGAATGTCGGCGATGTGCTCCTTGATGGGAAGCTGATCCAGCGTCTCCAGCTTCACCTCTACGGCCGTCCCAAGATAGGTGTCCAAGGCGCCGGAAAGATGAAACGCGAACGTCTCGTGAATCGCCGTCAGCGTGCGTGCGTCTTCGTTGGAAAGCCGTCCCGCCGAACGAAAGTTCGCCGAGTGCACCGTCCGTTGCTTGCTCCCGGACCTCTGCGCCGTTTGCTTGGTCGGCGCTGCGGCCGTCTCCGGTTGATTTGAACTAGGCGTGCTCAAAATGCTCTCCTCTGCTCGTCAGTGGAATTGGCTTGCGCTGCAAGTGCTCCAGCGACGCCTTCAGCTTGACCATGATCTCCTGCCGGATCTGCGAAACCCGCGAAAGCGCCACGCCCACAACCTTGGCGATCTCTTTCATGGTGAGTTCTTCGCGATAGTAGAGCGACAGGATCAACTGCTCGCGTTCGCTCAGCTTTGCAATCGCCTCCGCCAGATGTGACTTCATCTCGCCTTCCAGGCACAGCTCAAACGGATCGGGATCATCCAGATTCGGCGCCGACTCGATCACGTCCAGCGAATCAGAACGATCGTTCGAGACCGCCACCTGCTGCCCCGCCAGTTGCAGCGAATCCAGCTGCGCGATCAGCTTGCGCAGATGCTCCGGCTCGATCTGCATCTCCTGTGCAATCTCAGCCTCCGCAGGGGTGCGTCCCAGCTTCGCTTCCAGCCGAGCCGTCGCTTCCGCAATCTCGCGTCCGCGCCTGCGCATGTAACGAGAGCCCCAATCGGTCTCGCGCAGGCTGTCCAGAATCGCGCCGCGAATGCGAAACTTTGCGAATGTCTTGAACTGCACATTCTTCGATCCGTCGAAACTGCGCGTCGCCTCGATCAATCCCACCACGCCGGCGCTCACCAGATCTTCCATCTCTACATGTTGAGGAAGACGTTCGCGAATGCGCGCGGCAATGTAATAGACCTGTTGCAGTTCCTGCATGACGAGATCGTCTGTCGTGCCCCCCTGGGCCGCGCCGGTTCTGTATGCCAATTCCGCCGCCGTCATCGCATCACCTCGAAAAATCTAATCAAATTAGTTTTCTTCATCGCACCGAACCTAACGACATCACTTGCGTCATGGGAGGAATCTCCGATGGCGAAATCACAACAATCTTGGGCATGAACGGCTCCAGAACCCGCCGCAGATAGAAGCGGCCTGGCGATGCGCACAGCAGCACCGGCGGCGCCATCGTTATCTGGTCGCCCAACATCCCGCGCAGCCCATCCAGCACGCGGCGCGCAATCGAAATCTGCAGCGCTCCGCCCGGCGCCAACTGCGCGCCTTGCCCAGTCGAGCGCGCGCACTCTTCTTCAATCGAGCTGTCCAGCGTGACCACTTTCAATCTTCCGTTTTCGTCCAGCAACGGCCTGATCAGCGCGCGTCCCAGTGCATGTCGCGCCGCCTCGACCAGAATGACTGGATTCTTGTTGCTCGCGGCAGTCTCGACCATCGTCTCCAGAATCGTGCCCAAGTCGCGGATCGACACCTGCTCGCGCAGCAGTTGCTGCAGAACTTTCTGCACCTCGCCCAGCGTCATCAATTTGGGGATCAGTTCATCCACCAGCTTGGGATGCGAATCCGACAGCCGGTCTACAAGGCGCTTGGTCTCGGCGCGCGTCAGCAGATCATGCGCGTTGTGCTTGATGAGCTCGGTAAGGTGCGCCGCCAGCACCGACGTATGATCCACCACCGCATATCCAGCGGCGATCGCCTGCGCCTGCAGATCGGGCGTGATCCACTTCGCCGCCGAATCGAAAGCCGGCTCGCGCGTCTCCTGGCCCACCAGATCGCCGGGCTTGGGATTGGAGTTCACCGCCAGAAGGCGGTCCTTGCGCATCTCCCACCGCGCAATCTCCACGCCGCGCAGATAGATCACGTACTCGCGCTCTTTCAGCGTGAGGTTGTCGGTGATGTGAATCGAAGGAACCAGGAAGCCCAGCGACTGCGCCAGATTTTTGCGCAGCGATTTCACGCGCGCCAGCAACTGTCCGCCCTGCTTGGCGTCCACCAGCGGCACCAATCCTACGCCGACTTCGAGCATCAGATCGTCGAGCTTCAGCACTGCGTCCATCGGATCGGCCGCGGGTGCGCCGGGCTTGGCGCCGGCTGCCGTTGCGGGCTTGGCGCCGGCTGCCGCCGCCGCTTCCGCAACTGTTGGCTTCATCTTCCATGCGGCAAATGCCGTGCCCGCTCCCAGCAGAACGAACGGAATCTTCGGCATCCCCGGAATCAGCGCCAGCGATAACAAACATCCGCTCACGATCCACAAGGGCCGCGCGCTGCGGAACATCTGCTTCTCGATCTCGGCGCCCAGTGAACGATCGCTGGCTGCGCGCGTCACCACGATGCCGCCCGCCACCGAAACCAGCAGCGATGGAATGATCGCCACCAGGCCGTCGCCCACCGTGAGAATCGTGTACGTCTTCAGCGCTTGTTGAAACGGAACGCCCTGCTGCAAAACGCCGATCAGGAATCCCGCAATGATATTGATCGCCGTAACCAGGATCGTAGCCAGCGAGTCGCGCTGGCTGAAACGCGCCGCGCCGTCCATCGAGCCGCAGAATTCGGCTTCGCGCGACACCGCTTCACGCCGCTGCCGCGCCTGTTCTGCGTTGATCAAGCCCGTGTTGAGATCGGAGTCGATGGCCATCTGCTTGCCGGGCATCGCATCCAGAGTGAAGCGCGCCGTGACCTCGGCCGTACGCACCGCGCCGTGACTCACGACCAAATATTGAATGGCAATCAACGCGAGAAAAATCACGAAGCCGACAATGTAGTTGCCGCCCACCACGAACTGGCCGAACGCTTCGATGACGCGCCCCGCAGCCGACGACCCCTCACTGCCGTGCAGCAGAATGCGCCGCGTCGCCGCCAGATCGAGGGAGAGCCGCATCAGCGTCAACAGAAGAATGAGGCTTGGAAATACGGAAAACTCGACTGGCTTGAGAACCTGAATCGCTGTGAGCAACACCAGCACCGACGCCATGATGTTCAGCGTCAGCAAAAGATCGAGCACGATGCTCGGCATCGGCACCAGCATGACAAACACCAGCGCGACGGCTCCTGTAGGAATCACCCACTCGGAGTATTTGCGGAGCATCGCCACCAATCCGGACTTCTCGGGTTTGTTCGCTGTCACTGTGTCCTCGTTGTATTGCTGTGTCCGGCAGCCGCGCGGTTTCTCTGCGCCTGGCGGTTTCTCACTTCGTTCTGCGCCTTGTAGACCAACACCAGAATCTCTGCGACGGCGTGATAGAGAGCCGCCGGAATTGGATCGCCGATCTCAACGCTCTTGTAAAGAGCCTGCGCCAGCGGCCTGTTTTCCATCACCGGAATATCCTTGTTCCAGGCAATCTCTTTGATCTTCGCCGCCAGATTATCGAGACCTTTGGCGACCACGATCGGAGCGGCCATGTTCTGCTCGTAGCGCAGCGCTACTGCGTAATGCGTCGGGTTGGTCACCACGACTGTCGCCGTCTCCGCCGCCTTCAGCATCTGCTTGCGCCGCGATTGACGCTGAACCCGCCGCATTCTCGCCTTGCTCTGCGGATTGCCATCGGTCTGCTTCATCTCATCGCGCAGATCCTGGCGGCTCATCTTCAAATCGTCTTCGCTCTTCCACCACAGCAGCAGGTAGTCGACCCCCGACCAGATCAGCAGCGTCAGCCCCGCCTTCCAGAAAATCTGGATCAGCATCCCGGTGATCAGGCTCGTGAACTGCCGCGAATCCGCGTACGAGCTGCCGAGAATTTCGTTCCAATGACCCCGGATGGTCTGCACGCTGAGCCATGCGATCGCAGTAAAAGGCAGCAGCGATTTCAGGGTCATGCTCATGCCGGCCGGAGAAAACATCTGTCCCAGCTTGCTCGCCGGACTCAAGCGCTCGAACTGAAACGCCAGCGCCTGCGGCGCAAACACGAAGCCGCCCTGCGCCAGGTTCACCGCCACTGAAACCGCCAGCCCCGCCAGCACAATAGGAAAAACCCAGCGCGCGCTTTCGAGCGCTGTCCAGAAAACCAGCGGACCATTGGGAGTGATCGCATCGGAGCTGGCCAGGTCCAGCGTCGCGCGAAAAAAGTGCGTCCAGTGCGGAAGCGCGCCCTGGCCCATCAGATAAAGAACGCCGGCAACCGCAGTCAGAGACAAGGCGCCGCTCAGCTCGCGCGAGCGGGTCACTTGGCCCCGTTTTCTCGCCTCTTGCCGGTGGTGCGGCGTTGCCTGTTCTGTTTTGCTCGAATCCGCCATCGTCCCTCAACTCGCCAAATGGAAAAGGTGCTCGCCGCTGGCCACCGCATCGGTGAACAAGCGGCGGAAAAGATCGGGCCAGTACTTCAACGTCGCAATCAAAATCGTGATGCCAAGAAGGCTCTTCACTGCCGGCCCCAGCACGATCAACGGCATCTGCGGAGAAGCCTTGCCCAAAATCCCCAGAACAACGTCCGCCGCCAGCGTCGCCGCCAGAACCGGCGCGGCGATCTGCACGCCCAGCCCAAAAATCTCGCCCACCGTCTTCACCACCGCCGTCGTGAAAATCGCGTTCAGATGCCCCGAGCCCGGCGGCAGATAGCTGAAGCTCTTGCCCAGCGCGGCCAGCAGCCACAAGTGCACATTCATCTGGAGAAACAGCAGCATCACAATGCTCTGGTAAAACGCCGCAACCACGGTTGTGTCTACCTGCGTCTGCGGATCGAGAATGTTGATCAGCGAATAGCCCATCTGCACGCCGAGCAACTGGCCCGTGAGCTGAATCCCCTCGAACACGATGTTGGTCGCGATCCCGATCCCGGCGCCGATCAGAAATTCGGTGAACACCAGCATCGGCCAGTTCGACAGCACATGCGGATCGATCCTGTGCCCCACGGTCGGAAACAACAGCAGCGTCGTCGCAAAAACAAAGATCGCCTTGATGCGCGCTGGAATCACCGCGCTGCCGAAAAACGGCGCGAACAACATCAGCCCCGTGATCCGCACGCCGATCGTCAGCAGGCTCGTAATGAGCGTCATCAAGGGAAGTTCGATCATCTGAGATACCCGTGAAAATCCGAAAGCGTCGTCGTCGTGAACGTAGCCAGATGCCGCCACATCCACGGCATCGTTAGAAACAGCGCGCCGGCCGCGGCAACCAGACGCGTCACGGTCGAAATCGTTTGGTCCTGCAGCGACATCAACACCTGCACGATGTTCACCGCCAGGCTGACCACAATCGCCACCACCAGCACCGGTCCGGCGAGGATGATCACCTCCTGCAGCATCAAACGGCCTAGCGCCACTACCTGATCGACGTCCATCAGTTAAAACTCCTCATCAGTGAACCGATCAAAAGATGCCAGCCATCCACCATCAGGAAGAGCAGCAGTTTGAGCGGCGTCGAAATCACCACCGGCGGCAACTGCAGCATGCCCACCGATGTCGTAATCGAAGCCACAACCATATCCACAATCAAGAACGGCAAAAACAAAACTGTGCCGATCTGAAAACCGGCCTTCAGCTCCGACAAAATGTAAGCCGGCAGCAGCACGCGCATCGAAAGATCGTCCACCGAGTGCGGCCGCGGCTCCTTGGCCAGATCGACGAACAGCTCGGCGTCCTTGTCGCGCACATAGTGCGACATGAACTTGCGCAGCGGTCCTTCGCTGCGCGTCAACCCTTCCAGAGCCGTAATCTGCCCCGACTGCACCGGAACCACCGACTCGTCGTAAATCTGCACCGCCGTCGGCTGCATCAGAAAAAACGTCAGGATCAGCGAAAGCCCGATCAACGTCTGGTTCGACGGCGTGGTCTGCAATCCAAGCGCCTGCCGCAAAAAGTGAAAGACGATCAGAAGCCGCGCAAAAGGCGTCAAGCACATCAACGCCGTGGGAATCAGCGTCAGCCCGGTAAGCAGAACAATGATCGACCACGGCACGGAATCGCCGGGCATCCCCTGCAACCGAATTCCGCTGGCTCTGCCTCCCGGGACCGTCGGCGGATAATTCGACACCACGCTCGATGTATCGTTCGAGCCCACAAACGGCGCCGGCGGATTTGCCGGATTCGCAGCGGCGCCGCCATTGGCCCCAGTTGCGCCATTGCCTGCTGCGCCGTTGCCCGCGCCATTGCCGGCCGGCGCTGAGGCGGCTGGAGCACCCGCCGCCGGCGCGCCGATTGCAGCCGCTGGCGCCTGCGCCACCGCGACCGTCGCCAGACTCGCGAACAGCGCTACGCACGCAAACAGCTTCCCAATGGCTCGGCATCCCCTCATCCCCAAAACCCACGCACTCCGCTCTGCATCGCTTAAGCCGTCTCGTCCAGTTGCGTCAGCAGCGACACGCCTGCCGTTCCGCCGCCAATCAAAAACTTGCGCCCCTCAACGTGAATGATCGCGACGAAACGCTTCTCGCCAAGCGACACAGTCTCCGCCAGACGCAGATGGCTCGGCGCCGCGGCCCGCGTTCGAAACCACGAAATCACTTTGCTCAACAGGCCGGACTGCTGCACGAATGCCTGAAGCTTCTGCTCCAGCCCTTCGGGCGCCGGAACCTGCCGCGCCGCTTTGCCCGCCGCCTTGCTCTTCTGCGCATCGTCCATCGCCGAAGCAAACAGAATCGACGCCGGCGCCTCAATCTCCGGCTCAACTACTTTCGCCTTGCGCGACGTCGCGCGCGCGGCCGGCTTTTCCATCGCGGCCCGTGTCCTCATATGCGCTCCGTCATACGGACCGCAAGACGATCCTCAACCGCTTCAAACTCTGTCCAACCAATCAGGAGTTGATTCACACGCAGCGGCACATCGCTGGTGTGATGGCTTGCCGTCTCCACGATCGACCCTTCTTTCAGCGCCAGAAGGTCGCGGATCGTGAAGCGCACCACCGGCACTTCCAGCGTCAGCGTGCACGGCAGCCAAGGCATGCTGTCCAGCGGGTCTCGGTCGATCGAGGCCGGCTCGGCAATAAACGGTTTTCCAGGAGCGGGATCAAAATTCTGCGCAGCGGTGCTCATGAGTCCTCTCGCGCGCTCCAATCTCTCGATCGAAAACTCGTCCTGAAGCCCTCGTGCCGGCTCAGGTCAGGATCAAGATGGAGCGGTGCGCAGAGGTAAAAGCAATCAGCGTGCCGGAATGGGAAAATTTTGCCGAAATAGGAAAAACTCGCCCCGAGCTAGGCGCACACGCCTCGATCGAAACGAGTTATAGGTAGTACTTCCGGCGCGCGCAGCTCCATGACTGGTGAGACAGCCATGAGAGCCGGCGCGCCGCAACGCATGCTTGCAGTCGGGACAAACTCGCCCCACAAAATCTCTAATCGTAATTTAAGAACTGCCGGGGCCCTTTTCTTTCGTTAACTGAGCACCTGCAGCGTGGCCTGCGACACCTGATCGAGCGTGGTCAGAACCTTCGCATTCGCCTCGTAGCCCTGCTGCGCCACGATCATGTTGGAGAACTCCGTGGACAGATTCACATTCGACTCTTCCACGTCGCCGCCGATGATTTTTCCAGCGCCGCCGGTGCCGGCCACGCCAATGTCCGCGTTACCCGAGGAGTTCGAAGCCTGGAAACTGTTGTCGCCCACCTGCGCCAGTCCCTGATTATTGTTGAACGTCGCCACCGCAACCTGTCCCAGAGCCAGGTTCTGGCCGTTGGAGTACGTGCCCTCCACCGTGCCGTCCGGCTGCACCGTGAAGCCGGTCCACGATCCCGCCGCAAAGCCGTTCTGCGTCACATTGCCGCTCGAGTTCGTCGACGCTTCCTGCGTCACCAGCGAGCTGCCGCCGGCGCCAGCCAGGTTCCAGGTCACAGTCTGGGTCGCTGCTCCGTCCGCCAAAGCGGGGATGGTGAAGGTCGGCGCTGGGGTTGCATTCGTCAGATTGCCGGATGAATCAAAGGTCAGTACGCCTGAGCCGCTTGTCGCAAGCGTCGTGGTCCCGGTTCCACCGTTCACAGCCGAGGTAGGAATCGTGGCCGTATAGCCCCAATTACCGCCGCCATTGTTGGTATAGGTAATGGTCACGTTGAGCGAGTTGCCCAGCGAATCGACCAACGGCACGGTGGAGGTGAAGTTCGAGCCAGTCGCCGAGGTCGCGTCCAGGTTCACGGGCATCGAAAACTGCGTCGTCGCCGTCGCTTCCACAGTGGCCGGCTCCGTCACATTAATCGGCACAAGTTGGCCCGCGGTCTGCACAACGCCGTTCACTACTGGAAAGCCCATCACTTGCTGCCCACCCTGCGTCACTAGTTGTCCTGCGGCGTTCTGCGTAAAGTCGCCGTCGCGCGTGTACTGCTGGGCGCCGCCGGGGCTCTGCACCACAAAAAAACCGTTGCCCTGCAGCGCCATGTTGGAGTTGTCGCCAGTCGGGTTGGGGTTGCCGTTGCTGAAGTTCGAGGTTGTACCAGACGCCTGCACGCCATCGCCGATCTGAATCGGATCGCCGTTGCCCGACGTGCCCAAAGCTTGATTGAAGATGCTGGCGAAATTTACGGACTCGTCCTTGTAACCGTCCGTGTTCAGGTTCGCAAGATTGTTGGCAATCACGTCAAGAGAATCCGAGGCTGCCGCAAGGCCGGAAAGAGGAATCGAAAAACCTGCCATTTAACGCGCTCCTGTGTAAGTTGAATTTGTCGATGTTTTTTGTGCTGAAAAATTTCCGTAGAGATTCATCAAACCCTGGTTGCCGGAGACGTTCGCCGGCGCGCCCGCCGGCAGCTCCGAAGCTCCCGATACAAACCCTGGCGGCGCTGCAATGCTGCCCTTCGCCTGCGCGCCGGCGTGCACGTTCGACTTGCTCGCGCCCACGGCGTCTGTACTGCTATCGCCTGTCCCCGACGCGCCTGACGCGCCCGAAGTCCCCGAACCGCTGGTGAGATTCGACAGCGTCGAGTTAATCGAGATCAACTGGTCAAGCTGGTTCAGCGAGACCAACTGCCCCACCATCTCCGTCGGATCGACCGGCTGCGTTGGATCCTGATTCTGCAGCTCCGTCGCCAGCAGGTTGAGAAACGTCGCCTGCAGGCTGGTCGACGAAGTGCCGTTGCCCGTCGAACCCGACGTCCCGCTCGTTCCTGAACTTCCGCTGGCCGCCATCGGCTTGGCGGCGCTCGCGCTCTGTCCCGCCACAGGCGCCATGATTGCCGGAATAAAACCTTGTACGCTCATCCCCGTTGTTCTCCTGAGTTATGCCCTGATATCCAGCCGCGCCCCTTCGACCGTTGAGGTCAATGGCCGCGCCGGCAATTTCTCTGTCGTATCCGCCGACTGCGCCGCGCCATCGATCTGCATGGACGCCGCAAACGGCTTGTAATCGTTCTGCGACGAGGACTGCTCTCGATTGCTCGAGAACGACGCCCCGCCGTGGCTCACCTCGATCGAAGCGTGAAGCCCAAACTCGTTGCCCATCTTGGCCTGCGTCGTAGCAATATGCCCCGACAGCGCGCTCGCCAGTTCGCTGTGATCCACCGAGATCTGCGCCTGCACCTGTTGCTGCGTCACCGTCGTCCGGATCGAGATGTCGCCGAACTCGCTCGACCGCAGCCCCACGCGCATCTCGCTCTCGCTCATCGTCTGAATCAGGCGCGCCGAGTTGATCGACGCTGATCCGGCTGCATTCGGCGCCGATTCCGCCGCCAAACCGTTGGCCTCGCCCGTATGCTTGGCCGCGCCATCCGTCGTGGTGGATGCCGCCGTTCCCGCTCCTGTCCCCGTCGAACTCTGCGCTGTTCCGGTATGCGACGACAGAGCAGTTCCAAACGCAATCGCCTGGCTCGCATCGGCATCTACTGGCCGCGTCGCCGCGGGCGCATTGCTCTGCGATCCATCGCCCTGCGCGCGCTGCGTTCCATCGCCGCTGCTCTGCGACGAACCGTTCGCATCCTGCGTAATCTTTTTGGTAGCGTTCGACCCGCTGGCGTTCGCCGCAGCCAACGTGTTGGCCGCTGTGTACGTTGTCCCGCTCGCGTTGAAATTCACGTTCGACGTCTTGGCGCTGGAAGACGCTGTATTGCTGATCGTTCCCTGCGAACTGAGCGCGTTCGTCCCTAGCGCCGCGGAAAGAAACTCGCCGGCGACAGCCTGGGCCGCATTTTGATTCGCCGACTGAGCCGCATCGCTGTCTTGAGCTGCTGAAGCCTGCGCGGCATTCGCTGTCGCATCCGCAATGTTCTTCTCAAAAGTCTGCGCGTCGGCGGTCGCCTGCTGATTCGCATCGGCCAGTGTTTTCGCGGAAGGAGTTTGTGCAATGCTCGATGCCTGCCCATCGCCAGAATTCGCTTGGCCTGTCACGGCCGCCGCAGGATCCACCAACTGCAGGCCCTTCTGCAAACCGAGCGCTTGGTCGGGAATCGTGGGAACCGCAATCTGCAGCGCAGCAGCATTCGCAGCCTGCGCGCCGTCGCCTTTGCTCGGCGCTGCATCTGATTTCGCGCCCTTGGCTGGCGTCGTCGCTGGCTTTCCCGACCCCTGCGCCGTCTGCGCAGAACTCCCGGCATCGATCGTCGCCTGGGATGACAAAGGATCGACCATCCCCAGCAGCGCTGCAATCTTCTGCGCAGCCGCACTGGCTTGAGTGTTTAGCGATGCCTGCGTGTTCCCAGCCGTAGCATTCTGTTGAGAATTTGCCTGAACCGTGTTTGCTTGAACCGTGCTTGCATTCTTCGCAGTCTGCGAAGACGCAGCCGCGGCGCTCTGATTCGAACTCGCTTGCGAAGCATTCGCCGATTGCTGATCCTGTTCCGAGGACTGCGCCTGCGCATCGGAATCCCCTTGCGCCTGAGAGCTGGCGGACTTGGTCCCTTGCACGCCGCTCTGGGCGCCTTGAGAAAGAATGTCTAAGAATGACTCGCCGCCCGACTTTGGGCCGGTTGTCTGCGAAGTCTCTGCGTTACTGCTGGCCGATTTGAGCGCTACTCGCACGCCCCCTTATGTGCACGCCGCCTGCCAGCAATTTCAGCGCGCCGCGATCCAGCGCCGCATGCACAAGTCATTCAATCCAAAAGAATTTAGAAAAGAGCCCTCGCAGCTGCTCGCAGGGCAAACCGGCAACCTAGGCAACCGTTGCCGAACGCGCTAGGCAAACCCTGCCCACTAAGCCCGCACGTCATCGGGGTTCCCAGCGACAGGTCCTCGTCGCTGGAGGGGACCCGTGAACAACGTCAGCTGTTCATGGGTCAGCGGGGCGAAGGATCTGCTTTCACACGCCCGCTTCAATTTCGACGAAAATGGGCGCCCCAGGTCTCGCTTCTGAGACCTGGGAAGCACGAACCTCAACCCGCTCGGACTCCCAACCCTGCCTTCCCGACCGAGCTGACGCGAACCTTCACATCTCAATCCCGGCGCCGCGCCGTCTCCCGTAGGG
>DATHNJ010000299.1:0-16831 GCA_035486155.1 Occallatibacter sp.
GGATACGGAAAGTATCAGTTCCGCATCATTGCTTCAAACAGCGACGGTTTATGGAATGGCCCTGAGACGGTGGTTGCGTTCTCGATTGAACCGGCGTTCTGGCAGACCTGGACGTTCCGCGGAATGTGCCTGGCTGCCTTCAGCCTGGCTATCCTGGGCATCTATCGCCTGCGCATCTACCAGCTGACGCACAGGCTCAACGTTCGATTCCAGGACCGGCTGGCCGAGCGAACCAGGATCGCGCAGGAACTGCACGACACCCTGCTGCAGGGCGTGTTGAGCGCTTCGCTTCAACTCGATCTTGCGGAGGACCAGTTGCCTGCCGATTCGCCCGCAAAGCCGCTCATCGGGCGCGTTCTCGAACTGATGAGAAGAGTCACCGAGGAAGGGAGGAATGCGCTCCACGGCCTCCGCAAGCCCGAAGGAGACAGGACCAGCCTGGAGATGGCGTTTTCGCGCATGCGGCAGGAGTTCGCGCTGGATAGCAAGATCAGTTATCGCGTCCTCGTCAACGGCGTCCCGCGTCCCATTCGTCCGGCGATTCGCGATGAGGTCTACAGGATCGGCAGGGAAGCGATTGTGAACGCCTTTCTGCATGCGCAGGCGGCGAACATCGAAGTCGAAATCGAATACGCAACCCGTCACTTTAGAATAGTGGTGCGTGACGATGGCCGGGGCATTGACCCTGAAGTCGCGCAAATGGGCCGCGAGGGACACTGGGGACTAACCGGCATGCGCTCTCGCTCGGAAGGCATCGGGGCGACCCTCAAGCTGAGGAGTCGCAGCGGGGCGGGCACAGAGGTTGAACTGATCGCGCCCGATAGAATCGCATTTGAAAACGAGGATTCCACCCAGAGACGGCGCTGGCTGGTGAAGTTCCGTCGCTCGTCGTTACGGCCGCGCGCCGAAAGTAAGGAGGCCGAGCATGAACGACACCGATAAGATTCGTATTCTTTGCGTCGACGACCACCCGCTCATGAGAGAAGGGATCGCGGCTGTCATCCGAAATGAGCCTGACATGCTGCTGGTCGGCGAAGCGGCGAGCGGTCGCGAAGCGATGCAAAGCATTCGACAGCATCGACCCGACGTCACCCTGATGGATCTTCGCTTGCCCGATATCAGCGGCATCGATGCGATGGTCGCGATTCGCGCCGAGTTTCCCGACGCCAGGGTCATCATCCTGACCACATCCGATGGCGACGCTGAAATTCATCGTGCTCTCGAAGCCGGCGCGCAGGGCTACATGTTGAAGAGCATGCCGCGCAAACAGCTCGTCGAAATGGTTCGCAGAGTGCACGCCGGCAAGAAGCACATTCCGCCGGAGGTCGCCGCGCAATTGGCCGAACATCTCGGCGACGAATCATTGAGCAAACGTGAAGTCGAGGTCCTGCAGAAGGTCGCGTCCGGAAAGCGCAACATCGACATCGCCGAGCTATTGTTTATCTCCGAGGAGACCGTGAAGGGACACCTCAAACACATTATGGAAAAGCTGGGCGCCAGGGATCGCACCGAGGCGGTTGCGATCGGAATTCGTCGCGGAATGATCCATCTTTAAAAATCTCTGCTAAATCGATTAAGTGAGCCCTGATGAAAAAGCCCTCGATCTAGGGTTTCTGCGTCTATCGGTAAGAGATACGCTTCACGATGGCGTTCTCCTGGGTGGGGGACATAGAGTGCGACGGCTGTTTTCTGCTTTTCCGACCGGTCTGCCCGGCTTCGGTCTCATTCTGTTGCGCATCACCGTTGCGGCAGGCGCAATGGTACAGGGCGTTGGCGCCTTGGTCGCGTCGAATCAGCCCACGTTGGCTGAGCAAACCATTGACGTTTTCGCCATCGTCGCCGCGCTCGTCCTGCTGATCGGGTTCATGACGCCGATCGCGAGCCTCGCGCTCGCCTCGGGATACTTCGGCGCGGGATTATCGTCATTTCTCTCGCCCGATATCGTCCGGCATTCCAATTCTTTTACCGCTCTGTCGTTAGCCGCCAGCTCCGCGGCCCTCATGTTGCTTGGTCCGGGAGCCATCTCGCTCGATGCTCGCCTCTTCGGTCGCCGCGAGATCGTCATTCCCGAAGATAACCGCTCTTTGGACGAGTAAGGCCACGCTGCGCCCCTAAAAATTGTGGGGCAGCCGATAGCCCCATGGAGGCGCCTGCCGGACCCCGCCTGGCGGGACTTGAAATACCTTCGATCGTGGGCTGAATAAAGTCACATTTTCGTACATAGTCTCCACATAAGCGCGAAGAGGGCCTTTCTTCCCTCAGTATCTTTTAAGCTCAGCTTCGCGTTACTTGTCGGTGTCTGACGAATCAAATCAACTGACGGTTGTTATCGAATGAACGTCACGGCCTAAAGCGGCCTCGCCATTCGGCCAACTTACTCGTACGACTTGAAGGATCGTCCCAGCAGCGAACCTGTCGCCGGTACCCTCCGTTGAAGTCGCGCTCTTCTACGAAACGCGGCTTCGAAGATTCGTCAGACACTCCTGGTTACATCCATGCTCGCCGGTTCCGAACTTCGGGCCCCCTCCCGGGACAAGGAGCGCACCATGAAAGCCATTCAAGTGTGCCGATACGGCAGTGAAGAACAACTAAGAGTTGTTGAACTTCCAACGCCGTCTCCGGAGCCGGGCCAGGTGCTGGTCCGCATCGCCGCGGCTGCCTTCAATCCCGTCGATCGAAAGTTCGTCTCCGGCGCAATGCGCGAATCATTTCCGCTGCAGTTGCCCTTCATCCCCGGCGGAGATTTCTGCGGCACGGTGGAGGCGGTGGGCAGGGGAGCGGAATGGCTGGAGCGAGGCGATCAGGTGTTTGGCCACTCGATTCATGGAGGCGCCTACGCCGAGTTCATTGCTGTCGACGCAGAGAAGGTCGCCTTGAAGCCGCGGAGCATTCTCTGCGCCGAGGCCGCATCTCTTGCTCTCGTTGGGCAAACAGCCCTGCAAATGCTGGAAACCGCGAAGCTGAGGCGAGGGCAGACCGTATTGATTCACGGCGCCGGAGGTGGAGTCGGCAGCGTAGCGGTTCAGATCGCTCACCGGATGGGGCTTCATGTTGTCGGCACGGCCTCCTGCGACAGCTTCGAACGTCTGCGGGTGTATGGCGCCAATCAGTTGATCGACTACTCTGGGACGCGCTTTGAAGACTGCGTCCGGAATGCGGATGCAGTGCTGGATACAGTGGGGGGCGCAATACAACAACGTTCGTACCGCGTGCTCAAAGCCGGAGGCTGGTTGATCTCGATCGTGCAGTCTCCCTCGCAGCGTGAGGCGGAGAAGCATCGCGTCAACGCTCGCATGTTGATCGCTGAACTATCGACCGACCGCCTGAACGCAGTGGCGCGCCTCGTGGATGCGGGAGAGATCAGGCCGTGTGTCGCGAGCATCTACCCACTGGGCGAAGCGTCGCGTGGATGGCGTGACGCTTTCGCCGGTCATGTGAAAGGCAAGATCGTCTTCATGAACGAATCAATGTACGATTCGCACCCTCTCGCTTCTCTGAATGAAAGTCTGGCTCTTTGCGCTGATTGAATCCAACCCCCCATTGCGAGGCAATATGACGATAACAAGCTCCTATCTTCCTTCCGATGCAGCCGCCCGCGCCGCGACAATCCTGCGCTCCGCCATGCGGGGCGAAGTTGTTGTTCCCGGCGACGGCGTCTACCCCCAGCCTCGGGAGATTTGGAATGCCCCGGTCGCGCACGAGCCTGCTCTCATCGCTGTCTGCGAAACGACAGATGACATTCGCGCCGCGATGCGCGAAGCGAGCGAGAACCGTCTTCCACTCTCGGTGCATGGAGGAGGACGGGTCTGGGCCGCGCGGGCGTCGCGGCCCGGAGGCATGATCATCGACCTTTCGCGTATGCGCAATGTTGAGATCGATCCGCAGGCGGAGGTTGCAATTGTGGCGGGCGGCGCCCGCGCGGCTGACGTGATCGCAGCCGCGGCGCCCCACGGCCTGGTCGCCGTCACCGGCAACAGCAGCACCGCAGGCATAACGGGATTCACACTCGGCGGCGGTTATGGCCTTCTCAGTTCACGCTTCGGATTGGGCATCGACAATCTCATCGAAGCCGAGGTCGTCCTGCATGGAGGCGAGTTGGTGACCGCCAGCGCGTCAGAAAATATGGATCTGTTTTGGGCGCTCCGCGGCGGCGGCGGAAACTTTGGCGTGGTTGCCTCCATGCGCATCCGTCTGCATCGCGTCGAGGAGATCCTCTCCGGTGCGATCTTCTTTCCTTGGGAGCAAGCGGAAGCAGTCCTCGGTGGATACGCCGGCATTGCAGCATCGGAGCCGGATGAATCGAGCACTCTGGTGTGCATCGTGCCGGGGCCGGAGCGTCAACCGCTGCTCATGCTCGCGCCATTTTGGACTGGCGATCGCGATCGCGGCGACCAGGCCATCGAACGCCTCACTCGCTTAGGCGCGCCGATTGTAGCCAACATCGGGCGCACAAGCTACGCCGATGTCCTTGCCGTCTTCGACGCGCACGCTTTGTCCGGACGCAATTACACAGCACGGACTCGTTGGCTGCCCAACATGACCCCTGGAGTGATCTCTTCGCTTATTGAAGCCGCAAACGCAAGAACGTCGCCGTGGTCGGTGATCGCCAGCCATCACTTTCACGGCGCAGCCACGCGCATTTCGTCGGCAAGCACAGCCTTCAGTCTGCGTCGAAGACATTTCATGGTGGAGTTGATCGGCGCATGGGAATCTGGCGCTGAACAGGATGCTGACGTCATCCACGATCAATGGGCTGACGAGGCGTCGCATGCTCTGGTGGCGGAAGCATTACCTGGCGGTTATCCCAACCTGCTCGGGCCCGATCAGAGGGACCAGATTCCCGCGTCGTACGGAAGCAATGGAATCCGTCTGCGAATTCTCAAGCGGAGGTACGATCCGGAAAATCTATTCTCGCCGGCGCCGTCATTGCCGGTATGAGAAAGGAATAATTAAAGCATAATTGCATCTTAAGTGACTAAGTTCTTTGCTTGACCTTGGTTGCCTCGCGGGCGCAATTCAGTCCTCGTTGAAGTGGCGGATTTATCCGTGTTGAAAGATGTCTGTACCGATGTTTTAGATTCATTTGGCTGCGTCGTTTGTGATGACGCAGCGCAGACAATTCGGTGACATCAGGTAAACCTCGTTAGCTTAATTTGGATGTAATGACGAATGTTCATTTGTCTCAAAAAGACCTGAAGTTTATGCGGAGATTGTGGACATCCAATGAATGCCGAAGTTATCCAGAACTTATCCGCTTGGAGATAAAGGTCATTCCAAATGAACTGCGTTTCGTCGCCAATGCGCGGAATCGATACCCCGATAGTGGTACATCCCGATTGGAATAATTGCTCTGGAAAAGTGTCTTTCCTGAGAGCGCTTATCAGTAGGTTCCGACAATGTGTGAGCCGTCGGAAAAAGCCGAAACACGAGGTGTTCCTTTGTCATCTTTTTTATCCTTTTATTTTGATTCATCTGTCCGCCGGGAAGGGTCTGAAGTTGTGAAGTCTCGCAATATGAATTCTCTGTTGGCCAATCCGCCGGCCGATTCGGAGGTCGTGCTCCACAGAGACCGCGAGTCCTCGTCATCGTCAAAGCAGATTCGCATCGCCTTGGAGAAGATCCATCCGTTCTTGTTCGTAAAACTGATGGCGATGATGGGTGTAGCGCTGAAGGCGCTTGATTGCGCCACGAAGGCTTGTGGAAGCGCGCATCTTGATTTCGCAGCGCATGTGGCCAGAGAGCGCGACAAGCTGGACGTTTTGCGCGATGAGTTTCTCGCTGCTTGTCATGGTGCGAAAGCGAGTGGAGATCTGACTGCCGGCGAGAAGGGCCTGATGGAAGACGTCGTCGCCATCTTCATTGCCCTGTCTCTGACCTGTGAGTATTCCTATGAAGCTGCGTTGCACATGGCTGCTTTGACCGACAGTCGGCCGTCTGACAATCTGAACAGAATGCGCCGGATCGGCGATTGCAGCAATCGCGCTCTCCGTCTGTGTATGGTTGCGCTCGTGAACTGCGATGCGGCTCACGCTCTCAATGCGCTTCGAAAGATCGATGCTTTCGATGGCGTCGGGATGGAGAAAGACGAGCGGCAGGCAGTGCAAGGTCCCCAGGGGAGTCAGTTATCGCGCCATGAGCTTGCCATTGCTTCCTACCTCGAAAAAATCAGCCACAATGTGCGCTTGGTTGCAGTACGTCTTATAGACGCCGACGTGGCGCTTTCGCCCGTCCGCATTGCGAGTCCTTATCGCCGCGACGGCGATGACGGTTACAGGGGACAATTTTTAAGTTCGGCCCATCGTAGCCGTTACGACTCGATGCGGCTCGGCGCGCCCGCTCATGGATGCCCTCCGGATCGCGAAGCAATGCGAAATTCGTAGATGTCAGGGTTTCGTCACTGGGCTTCCCGGTGCGGCCTTGGCATCCACCCCCCTGCTTTGTGCGTCCCGGGTTCAATCATCCCGAGTCGCAGACATTGCGCTGTTGTGCGCAAGCATCCATCGTCCGCGCCCCATAAATGCGTGAGGGATGGTTTCTGATCCTCCTGGGGATACTCAAAACAACGGGACTTATGCAAGATACGAATTCGGAGCCAAACTTGTTGTCCCACATGGACGGGCTTTATCGCTATGCCGTGGTGCTTTGCCGAAATTCGGCCAGCGCCGCGGATCTCGTCCAGGAGACCTACCTTCGCGCTCTGGCCTCGCGTTCGCAATTGCGCGAGGACAGCAACGTCAAGGGCTGGTTGTTCACGATTCTTCGCAATATATGGCTGAATCAGCTGCGCAAACTGCGGACGGCGCCGGAACAGGCCGACGTCGACATGAGCGAGCTGGTTCCCAATCCGCAAGTGGGGCGGCCACAGGATCCGCACAGCGTTTTGGTGCGCAAAGTCGAAGCCGAGGAGGTTCGAAAAGCCATCCGACAGCTCCCTGAAGACTTCCGGGAGATTATTGTTCTACGGGAATACGAAGAATTATCCTACCAAGAGATTGCTCAGGTTCTGAACTGTCCAGCGGGAACGGTGATGTCCCGTCTCGCCCGGGCTCGGTCACGGCTACGTACGCTGCTTGCGCCTCTCCAGCTTTAATTTTCCTATCCCCCAAACGAGGTAGAGCGCCACCCCCCGAGGCGCTCGAATAAAATCCCGTGGCAAGTGTTTATCCTCGTGTGGGGTCACTTTCAGTGTCTTTGTTCCAAGTCCAGGCGCAAAATCGTTGCCGTTAGATCAATTTCGACTATTGAGCAACCAGAAAAAACAGGTCCGCCTATGAATATGCACGACGAAGAGTCTGCCGTCGCGCTGCGATACGTCCAAGGGGAACTCGCAGGGCAGGAGCTAACCGAGTTTTCGCGTCATCTCACGACATGCCGCGAGTGTAAAGCGCGAGTAGAGGAAGAGATCGCTCTTTCGGAGCTGTTCCGTAAGACGAGTCCTCTCTATAGGGCGCCAGAGGATCTTCGCAACCGCGTCGCCGCGTTGGTCAATCAGACGGCGCTCAATCTTCAGCCTGTGTCTGAAGTACAAAGCCCTATCAAACAGATTCTAAAAGCGAAAGCCTGGCGATGGGATACCTGGAGATGGTTCTCGCTGGTTGCCGCTACGGTGGTCCTCACCATCGGCGTGACGATCTCGCTCGGTTTCTTTCGCGAATTCGGCGCCCAGAATTATGTCCGCGCCGCCGTCACCGCTCATCAGGAAAACCTCGATGGCAAGTCGCCGCTGGACGTCAATTCTGAGTCGCCGCTGGTTGTGGGGCAATGGGTCGAGCAAAGGGTGCCCTTCGATTTTCATCTCCCCATCTTTCAACCCAGCGTGGCCAGCCGCTCTCCGTACCGTATCGCCGGAGCTCGCCTCGTCGCGTATCGCGGGCAGACGGCTGTGGTGATCGCGTACCGAATGCAAGCGCAGCTTGTCAGCCTGCTCATCGCTCCCCGCCGTGCAGCCATGATCGCCGGCGGCGATGAGGTTCGCGACGGCGCGCTTCTGTTTCACTACCGCAGTGACAGCGGCTTCAATGTGATTACGTGGGAAAACCACGGCCTGTCCTATGCGCTCGTCTCTTCCGTGTCTGGTTCCGCGCAACAAAGTTGCCTGGTGTGCCACGGACCGAACATGATCCACTAGACGCTTCGGGTCGCCCTACCGCTCGACTGACCTCTCTGGAAGGGAGCTGGTTGGCGGAATATGGTGACCCCGGGAAGATTCGAACTTCCGACCTGCGGTTTAGGAAACCGTTGCTCTATCCACCTGAGCTACGGGGCCACTTGTTTTCAATAGTTTACTATTTCCTGCCGTCCAGGTGGCTGTGCGGGCTATGCGCTCCATCCGATCATCTGTACATTGCTTAGAACATCCTAGTTTGGCTGGCTGGCCTTCATCTCGTCGCGAACCTTGTGCGCCAGCTTCTCTACCTGCTCGGCTTTCTTGATCACGCTGAGCGAAAGCGTGTCTTTGTTGCTCTTATCCAGTTCCGCCTTCAGCTCGTTCGCCAGAGACAGCAACTTCGCCGTGTCATCCGCCAGTTGCTTCTGTTGCGGAGTCTGCGGAGTTGCAGGCTTGGGCGTGTCTGATGGCGCCTGTGCTGGCGTTTGAGCCGCCGGCGCCTGGGCGGCCGGGGCCTGCACGGGTGCTTGAGCAGCGCCGTCCTGAGCAGGTTCCTGAGCTGCAGCCAATGAAACTGCGCCGAAGGCGAAGGCAGCCAGCCAAAGGAAGCCGCACACCCTAGCTTTTGAATAAGGTTTCCTGTTCCGGCTGAATTCATTGGATCGATCTTCAGGGCATTTCATACAGGCGCCTCCCACCCGCGCAAGTATAGAGAGAATGCAAGAAGCAGGATGTATCTTTTTTGCAATTCTTATACTTACTGCGGCCGAACTTGATCCGGGCGCGCCGAGCCAGCTAATTGGAAACCGACGCCTTCATCTTGCCTTGAATGCTGTGCGCCAGCTTCTCAATCGCCTCAGCTTGCCTGATCTCAAGAATCGAGAGCGCCTCCGGCATGCCCTTGTCCGTCTCGGTCTTCAACTCATGGGCCAACTCAATCAACTTTGCGGTATCCGACGTCAGGTCTTTTTGACGCTGCACGTTAATCGATTCAAACCGCTTGAGATTGTCCTGTTTCTTCATGGAGTCTTCCATGAGCCGGTTGGCGTCCGCCGTTGGATTCGCCGTGCGATTCATCGGCGGCATTCCCGGCGAGGCCGCTGGATAGGGCAATCCGTTTCCTACCTGCGATTGGGGGAATCCCGCGGCGAACGGCATCAACGCGACGACAACCAGGCAAACCAGGCCTCGCGCCCAAGCCGTTTTCGCAAGTGCGGCGCCCCGGGATCTGAACGAACCGATGCGAAGGTCGCTGCTTCTCATGCGAACAGTATAGGAGCAAAAGAATCATTAAATGTCTTTCTTGCGTAATTTTGACCGGTCAGGCTTCTGGGAAGAGATGGAAGATTCCTCGCCCTCCGGCTTGATCGCTGCCTGTTGCCCGCACTGAAGCGGGCAGCGTATCGTTTCGTCAACCGTGAAAACCGATTCGAGACGGACGAAATCAACCGGAAGATCAGAGAAAACCTTAATGCGTAACAAGCTGTTTCTGCTTTCGGTGCTGGGGGCCGTGCTGGCGGCCGCAATGCCGGCGATGGCGGCCAAGCGGATCACCATCGACGAGCTGAAGCAGATCATCTCCCTGGCGCAGACCATGCACCGGCCCGACGAAATGGTGGCCCCACAGTTGGCCGAGGTAAAGCTCACCGCCCGGTTGACCGGCGCGCAACTTGCTCAGATGGTCGCCGCCTGCCCTGGACCGCGGACCGTCCAGGCGCTCCACGCCATCGCCGACCAGTCGGCGTTCCTCGATCCGCCCGCCGACGCGTTACCGGCCAGGCCTGCGCCCGACCAGGCCGTCCAAAAAGCCATCGTCGCGCGCTCCATAGACTACGTGACCAACGCCGTTGCAGCGCTTCCAAACTTCCTCGCTACGCGGGTCACAGAACACTATGTCGACAGCCTGCGCGGATTGGAAGACCAGGTTTCCGAGGCTCGCGGCGGCCTCTTTCTGACGAACACCTATCGCGCTCCTATCGCCTTCCGCAACGGCCGGGAAACGGACGATCCCGCTCTGCTGGCCAGCGCCGAGGCAGAGGACAAAAAGAGCCGCGCCAAAGACGTCCCTGGGCAGCTCGACAGAAGCGCCGTGCTGGGCATGTCTTCCTGGGGCGACTTCGGACCCATTCTGGCCGTTGTGTTTCTGGACGCCTCCAACGGCAAGCTGGATTGGGAGCGTTGGGAGACGGAAGATGGGAAGCCGGTCGCCGTCTTTCAGTTCGCCGTGGATCGAGCTGCCTCGCACTACCAGGTGAACTACTGCTGCGAAGCCTTCAGCGGCACTGTGGACTACACGAATCCGACTGCCAACCGCCGCACGCTGTCCGTCGTCGCTTTAAAGCCTGGATATCATGGTCGGCTGGAGGTCGATCCCGATACGGGCGCGGTGCTCCGGATCAGCGTGGAAGCTGATCTCCGCCGAGACGACCCGATCCAGCGCGCTTCCTTGATGGTGGAGTACGCGCCGGTCCAGATCGGCGCGGGCAAGTTTTTCTGCCCCACGCGCAGTGTCTCCCTCACTTACTCGCGCACCGAATATGAATCGCACGGCACGATAGGATCGACCAACCGGCTGCAGATCAACGATGTTGAATTCACCGGCTATCACCGCTTCGGTTCAGAGGCGACAGTGATCGTGGACGCCGGAGCGAACTCCTCGCAGACCGCGGGCGCCGAGACTTCCCAAGACAAGCCGGCCGAACCAATCGCGCCTGCGACGCCCCCAGCCGCCGAACCCGCCTCATCTGAGGCCTCTGCCGCAGCTGTTCCGGCCGCGAGCGCGCCTCCACAGGCTGCGCCAGCTGCATCGGCGCCGGCAGACAGCGACCGCGAGATACAAACCCGCAATTTGGATCAATTGCCGGGCACAGCCGGAGACACGGCCGCGTCGGGCGATTCCAGCGGAGATGGCGCCGTCACGCTGAAAGCCGAGACGCGTTCGGTCGAGGTCGGCCTCGTTGCCGCCGACAAAAAAGGCAAACCAATCACCGACCTGAAACGCAGCGACCTCGAGCTCTACGACAACGGCCGCAAGCAGGAACTCACCGCCTTCTATCACGAAGCGTCCGCCTCGACCGACTCATCGGCAGCCGCGGCGGCGCGATCCGAACAGGCCAACGGCATCTTCACCAACACCGCGTCCTCCGCGGCTCAGATACAAACCGCGCCCGAGCTGCTCATTCTGCTGCTCGACGAAAGCCACCTGGTTTATGCCGACCTCAATCGGACTCGCGCTGAGATCGCGCATTTCCTCGCAGTATCGCGGCCGGCTACCCGGTTCGCGCTCTACGCCCTCAGCGAGCACGGCATTCGCGCCATTCAGGACGTGACCGCAGACCAGACGCTCGTAGCCAAAAAGCTGGCGGCCTGGACGCCCGACGCAAGCGCCCTGGCGCAGGCCCAGGCTCTCGATCAGCGCAATCGCCAGCAGTTCGACACGGTGCGCAACGTCCGCGACCTCAACAGCGTCAACGGCAACAACATCGACTCTCCGGAGACGGCGCAAACCGCCGACCCGCAACTGCTCCAAATGGGCGACAATCCATTGCGCTACGCGCTTGAGGGGCTCACCGCGCTGGCCAGGCATTTTGGCTCAGCGCAAGGGCATAAGAGCATCGTGTGGATCTCAGGCGACAGCGCGCTGGCCGATTTTCAGGACCAGGCCGTGGGCACAGACAAGGGCAACAACCTGCAGCTTGAAGCCTTCTTCCTGCATACGCGGGAAGCTCTCAACGAGGCGCAAATCTCGCTCTACGCCGTGGACGCCTCGGCCGTTCTGGGCGGGGCCATCGACGCCTCGCTCGAAAATCGCAATATAGAAGTGAACCCCGTAGACCAGGTGACGCCTTTGCCGCGCGACACGACCGACGGCCGCGTCAAAACCGCCATGCATCAGGACACGCGCGGCATTCAAACCCCTCTGCGTCAACTGGCCGAGTCCACCGGCGGCCGCGCCGTCGACAAAGGCGGCAATCTCCAGGCGACTCTCGACGCCATCGGTCGCGACGCCAGCTCCTACTATGAACTCGGCTTCGACCCCGACACGCCGGCCGACGGAAAATATCACACCCTCACGCTGAAAGCGCCCACACGGAAGAACGCTGTCCTCCGCTATCGCAACGGATATCTCTATTCTGAAGATGCGCCATCGATGCAGCAGCGCTTGCAGCAGGCGGTTTGGAGCCCGCAGGACGCCGCCGAGATCGAGCTGACTGCTCAGGCCGTCTCCGCCGCCAATTCGGACTCCGGAAAAGGCGCCGTCAGGCTGCGCATCGATTTCCCCGCGTTGGCGTTTCGCCAGCAAAACGGCCGTTGGACCGACAACCTCTACATCTTCGTCGCCGAACGCGATGACGCCACGCAAAAAGCCCAGGTAAGCGCGGAAACCCTGCGCCTGTCTCTTAAGCAGGCAACCTACGACACCGCCATGCCCTCCGGAATCCCGTACTATCGCGACGTCGAGCCCCAGTCGAAGCTGGGCTCGGTCCGCATCGTCGTGGTGGACGGCAACTCAGGCAAGATCGGCGCTGTCACGCTGCCCGCCTCCGCGTTCCATCCCTGACGCGCGCTGTTTTGCGGCGCGCCGTTCTCACTCGAACGATCCTGGACGACACTACGTCTTAACTTTCATCGGCGCGATCGCTGGTCCAGAAAATCCAGCGGTAGACAGTAACGCGAGGCGCCTTGGCGACCGGAGACGATATGCGAAAATGATGCTTGTTTGGCGCATCGCTTTGGTTCGGCGAGATATCGAGACGCGCTCGGGCTGCCGAGCCGCTTGCTCCTCTTGAGCCCAATCTTGAGCCCGGTCCAGGGAACGGCGATCACGCTCCGGCAATAGAAATCGCCGGCAGATGCAGATTTGCAAACTTTTCCTTGGCGCCACGAAACCCTTCGAAGGGGAACGAGCACGCTTCCCATGACTCCTGTCCGATCTTTTGTTAGTTTGCGCGGGCTCGGCCTCGCTCTCGGTCTTCTTTTTCTCGGCATCTCTGCACGCGCCGCCGAGGTTCACGGCATCGTCACCGATGCCTCCGGCGCTCAGGTGACCAATGCGACAGTGGTCTTGGTCAGCAACGGCAAAGCGGCTGGAACTACACACACGGGCTCGGACGGCGGGTTTCAAATCATCAATGGCGCCCAAGGTCGCTTCTATCTCCTCATCTCCGCCAAAGGTTTTCGCCAGCTCGAAACGCCAGGCTTTTATGCCGGCCGCCTCGATAATGTAGAGCGCAATCTGGTCCTCGAACTTCAGTGGGTGCGCGAGTCCATCGTCGTCACGTCCAACGGGATTGGAACTCCCCAACCGCAGATTGGCGCCGCGACCTCAGTCTTCGGCGCCTCCGATCTCTCGGGCCGCAGCGACCTTGTCAGCATCCTGCGGCTGATGCCCGGCGCAGCAGTGACGCAAACAGGCCAAATGGGCGCACAGGCGTCGCTCTTCCTGCGCGGCGGCGACTCTGACGCGAACAAGATTCTCGTCGATGGCGTCAGCGTCGGCGACCTCGGCGGCCGCTTCGACTTCGGCACGCTTTCGACCACGGCTCTGGAGCGCGCCGAAGTATACCGCGGTCCCGACTCGAGCCTGTATGGCGCCGATGCGGAGAGCGGTGTGGTAAGTCTCACGACGCCGCACGGCACCACAAGCTCTCCTTCGTTCCTGTTTCATGGCAATGTTGGCAACTACCTCGCGTTGCAGGGAGATGTGGAAATTGCCGGGGCCTACAACAAACTCGACTATCTCGGCGAGTTTGATTGGTTGCAAACGGATAACAATCTTCCCCGTGATCAGTTCCATGTCGAGACAAGCGCGGCTAACTTCGGCTATCAGCCGAATGGATCGACGCAGATCCGCGGCACAATCCACTATGGCGTCAGCGCCACCGGGGTTCCCGGCGCCTGGCAGTTCTACCAGATTGCCGACAACGCCACCGAGAAAGATCAGAACATCTTTCTCAGCGCGTCGATCGACAACCAAACGACAGACGCCTTCCACAATACGATCCGCTACGGTCTTACACGGAAGCGCGAGCAGTATCATCTTTGGTCCGAGAGTGGTTCGGGCATCTTCGACCAGTTTGGCGACAGCTTCGGCGAGCCAGTTACGATCACCGGCGCAAATGGTTACTCGGTAACTGGCCCAGCGTTGCTCGATTTCGCGGGAACTTACCCGCAGGAGAACCAGTTAGTCTCCAACCGCGATGAGCTGAACTATCAGGGCGACTATACAGTTACTCCTCACCTGGTGGCGCAGATCGGGTTTCAGTTTGAAGATGAGCGGGGCGCCGCGCCGGGAAGCGCCATCTATACGCCGGTCGAGCGCACGAATTACGACTATCGCGCAGCCGTCCATGGCGACTTCAAGACGCGCTTCTTCTATACGCTCGGCGGCGATCTCGAGCATTATTCTCTCTTCGGCGTTCAAACCACCCCGCGCGCCAGCTTCTCCGTCTATGCGCTGAAGCCGCGGCGCGGCGTCTTCAGCGGCACGCGTGTGCTGTTCAACTACGGCGACGCCGTACGCGAGCCCTCGCTCACCGACCAGTTTTATTCGCTTTACAACTTTCTCGAGATGAACGGCGGTCAGTCGACGGTCCAGCAACTCGGCATCACGCCGCTTGCAGCGCCTACGGCGCGCACGTATGAAGGCGGAGTCGAGCAGGCCTTTCTCAGTCAAAGAATCGTCTTCCGCACCAGCTTTTTCCATAACGAGTTTGGGCGCCAGATCGAATATGTCGGACTGAACCTGATCCCCCAACTGCTTCCCAACTTAACTCCCACGCAGCAAAATCAACTCGAGCAGATTCTGCAGGCTAATGGAGCGTTCGAGCAGAGCCTGAACACCGAGGCCTTTCGTGCTCTCGGAGTGGAAACGACAGTCGAAGGCGGCATAGGCCACAGCATCTTTCTGCGCGGCGCCTACACTTACCTGGACGCGGTAGTCCAGCGTTCCTTCGCCAACAGCGACGCCGCGCTGCTTGGCCCCATTCCGACTTACAACGGCATTCCCATTGGCGCCGATTCGCCCTTGCAGGGCGCGCGCCCATTTCGCCGTCCGCCGAATTCAGGTTTCATTACGGCGACTTACTCGGCAAAAAAGCTGAGCGCTCTTTTGGGCGCCTCCTTTGCGAGCCGTTCCGACGATTCCGATTTTCTCGGCGGCTATGAGCTCAACGGAGGCAACAGCCTTCTTCTGCCCAACCGCAATCTCGATCCCGGCTTCGCCAAGCTCGACATCGGCGCCAGCTATCAAGTCGAGCGCTGGCTGGGCGTTTATATCCAGGCGGACAATCTGACCGACAACCAGCACATCGCTCCGATCGGTTACGTCAGTCTTCCCGCTGCCGTGCACGCGGGCGTTCGCCTACAATGGGTCAAGGGAAGCCCACGCTGATTCCAATCAAATACTAACTTGCGCATATCTCGAGTATTAGTTCCTCAAGGTCGATAGAAAACGTATTCAACTTATATTTCTTAATTTACAAGTGTCATTCAAATGTCACGACGAGATATCTCGCATGATTCCAGCCTTGTTTTCCACACTCTCTTCGGGTTTCGAGCTATCGTGAATGAAAATTCACACTCATAGGTAGTGCATTCATACACACTAAAACTGTTCCGAACATCTTCTGCGCAATAATGCTCGCCGGCAGAAGCTCTTTTTCATTGGTCTGCGGAAGTCCGATAGGTCGACATCCGCACCAACCAGAAGTTGAAATTCGAAAGAACAATTTTGAGGAGACTATGATTCGACTCTTTTTGAGGCGTGTCGCTAATTTGTGCCTGCTCGTGTGCGCCGCCATTGCGTTGTTCAACCAATGCCCGGCTTCGGCGCAACAAACGCTTGGTTCACTGAATGGCGTTGTGCGCGACCAATCGGGCGCCACAGTTGCCGGAGCCACTGTAACGGTGACCAATACCGCAACGGAACTGACTCGTTCCACAACCGCGCAGCGCAATGGGTTCTATCAAATATTCAATCTCCCCATCGGTTCCTATGTGGTGAGAGTCAGTCATGATGGTTTTGACACGACAGAAGTGAAGGGAATTTCCATTCAGGAAGATCGTGCAACTACGGTGGACGCTTCGTTGAAGGTCGGAAAGGTATCCGAAGCAGTCGAGGTTACCGCGAACCCGATGCTTAACGCCACGGACACGACGAATGGATACACGCTGGATCAAGCGCAAATTGCCGCGACGCCACTGGCGACCGGCAGTTTTACGCAGCTTGCCATTTTGGCCCCCGGCGTAAGTTCGCAATTCATTGCCGGCGTGGGAACCAACCAGGGTTTGGGTAATCAGAACGTCTGGGCCAATGGCCAGCGTTCCAGCTCAAACACTATGACCTTAAACGGCGTGGATATCACCAACTTGTTCAATGGCCAAACGGCTAGCGAGCAGGTTTCACAGCGCTACCAGTTCGATATCGGCGAGGGTAACAACACCGGCGGGCAGTCGCAGGACAACATTGCAGTGTATGGATCGAACGGCAACGGCCTGGCTTCTCCTCCGCCTGAGTTTATGCAGGAAATCTCTGTGACTACCTCGATGTACGACGCGCAGCAGGGGCAGACCAGCGGCGCGCATATTGGCATCGTAACCGCCAGCGGCACGAACGCGTTCCACGGGCAGTTATATGGGGACCGCGGGACTAACTTCCTGAATTCGGCGCCGTTCTTCTATAGGCAGGATGTAGATCTGGGCACGCTGCAGGCTTCCGACGTG
>DATHNJ010000300.1:0-10360 GCA_035486155.1 Occallatibacter sp.
GCTTGAAGGGCTGGTGTTTGGCGAGCACGCCGCCAAAGCCATGCTGCAAGATGCTCTCCCGTTGACGCCGATAGAGGCTCAAGCTTGTCCATGCGGCCCGCTCGATCCGGAAGACCACGCGTCGCTGGAGACCAGTATTCAGGAGCTACAGCGTTCGATGTGGGCTCATGCGGGGCTGCTGCGCGAAGAACCCACGCTTCAGATCGGGCTGCGCGAGCACGAGGAATGCGCGGCGAAGATCGCATCCGTGGCCGCAAAAAACAAGCCAGGCCGGCGGCTGTATGAGGCGCAGGCGCTCTGTGCGATCGCGGAATCCATCCTGCTCTCGGCGCTCGCGCGCACCGAGAGCCGCGGCGCACACTATCGCAACGACTACCCTGAACGCGACGACGAGCATTTTCGCAAGCACTCGATCTTTCGCGGCGAGGGAACCGGCGAGAGCCGAATTGCGTTTGAAGTATGGTGAACGCTCCGGAGCGCTTCATTTATGGCAGATTGCATTCGTTACTTACCGGCGCGATTTAGCTCTGGGAAGAGCTGACGCGAGCCTGTACACTTGCCGAAAACAGGAGGAATCCCGTATGCAGACCCGAATTCAAGGCACCACCATGCCGGTGCTGGATGTGCAGCTCGACCCGAACGAGAGCGTGTTCTCCGAAAGCGGCGAGCTATCGTGGATGACCGCTTCGATCCAGATGACCACGCACACGCAGATGGGCGGCGGCGGTGGGCTGTTCGGGATACTGAAGCGCGTGGCCGGCGGCGGAAGCATCTTCATGACCGAGTACCGCGCCTATCAGTATCCGGGCGAGGTCTCGTTCGCGACAAAAGTGCCGGGACACATCGTGCCCGTGCAGGTCGGGCCGGGCCAGGAGTATCTCGTGCATCGGCATGGCTTTCTCTGCGCCACGCCGCAGGTATCGATCAGCGTCGGCTTTCAGCAGTCTCTGGGTGCAGGCATCTTTGGCGGCGACGGATTCCTGCTGCAGAAGATCGGCGGCGTCGGCATGGCGTGGCTTGAACTTTCCGGCGAACTGATCGTGAAGAATCTCGCGCCGGGCGAGATGTTGCGCGTGCATCCGGGCCACGTTGGAGCATTTCAGGCGTCTGTCTCGTTCCAGATCACCACGGTGCCGGGAATCAAGAACATGATCTTCGGCGGCGATGGATTGTTCCTGGCCGTGCTCGTGGGGCCAGGAACGGTATGGCTGCAGACTCTCCCTATCTCGCGTCTTGCGCATCAGATCAGTGAGTACCTGCCGCGCGGAGAGAACCGCCAGGTGGCCCCGGCCGCAGGCGGAGCGCTGTTGGGCGGCATCGTCGGCTCGATTCTGGGCGGCGATCAATAGACAAAGAGGAGCAGATTTGAGCCTCAGACGGATAGAAGCTCGCGTATGACAGAGATTGTGCGTCCACGCCGCAGCCGCCGCGGCGACATCGTGTTTACCTTTCTGCTGGCTCTGGGCTGTTACGTAGCGTGGCTCATTCGCGATGTGCTGGTGCTGCTCTACGTCAGCGCGTTGTTCGCCGTCGTGTTTGCCCCGATCGTGCAGTCCGTGTCAACGGTGCGCATACGAGGATGGCGACCGTTCAAGGGCATTGCGGTGCTGGTGCTGCCGCTCGCCGCTGTGGGCATTATCCTGGCCTTCGGTTTTCTGGCCCTGCCTCCAGTGATCCGCGATCTGCAGGAGTTTTCAAAGGAGGCTCCTGCACGCGCTCCGGCACTGATGGATAAGCTGAATCACATTCCGTTTGCCGACCACATCGATACCGACGACCTCAACGCCAAAATCCAAAGCTTCGCCAGCAATGCGGCGACTTATCTGCTGATGTCGATCAAGGATTGGGCAGGCAAACTCTTCAGCGTGATCATGGGCTTCATTCTCACCATCTACTTCATCCTCGAGGGAGATCACGCGTATCACTGGTTTTTGTCGTTCTTCCCGCCCAAGAGCCGCTCGCGTCTCGATCTGACGCTGCAGCGCGCCGAGGTGCGCATGGGCAAGTGGCTTCTGGGCCAGGGGAGTCTGATGCTGGTGCTCGGCCTCACCAGCACGATCGTCTATCTCGCTCTGCATGTGCGGTACGCCTACGCGCTGGGCGCGCTGACTGGACTACTCAACATCATCCCCATCATCGGCGCGGCGGTGTGCATCGCGCTCGCGCTGCTGGTTGCCGCCGTGGACTCGTGGGGCCGCGTGATCGGCGTGGCGATCTTCTACGCGATCTACCTGCAGGTCGAGAATTCTTTTCTTGTCCCGCGCATTATGAAAAGCCGCGTGGGATTGCCGGGACTGGCCATCCTGGTCGCGTTGCTCATCGGCTCCGCGCTTGCCGGAGTAGTTGGAGCGATGGTCGCCGTGCCCACCGCGGTGCTTGTAGCCGAATTAATCAACGAGTATCTCGTCAACAAGACCCCTGCCTGAGCTCTCGGCTCATTTACATCCGCGCATAAAACGTTCTAGCGCACGGGTTGTTTGGCGGCGTCGACGGCGAACTTCATCACGCCGCAATCGGAGAGAAAGCGCACCAGGCTTCCTGTGAGCGGCTCTGTCGGCGTGCTCGCGGCATTGGCGGCGCTTCCCTGTTTGCTCCGCACGCGCTCCAAAGACGCTCTGCGGAACGAACCCGCATCTGGCTGAGCTGCGGACGGGGCCACGGCCAGCTTCAGCTCGCCCGCGCCCTGCGAATCAAGCACAAGAGTGGTGAGACGTCGCGCCAGATCGAGATTGAAGCTTTCGGCGACAAACACCATCTTCCCACGCCGGCTAATGACGACAGGGCCTTCATCGGTAGAGTAGACCTGCTCTTCCGTACCGTCGGCCGAAGTATGCGGCGCGTCGGTCTGGGGCTTGAGGCCGGAGTATTTGCGGCCGAGCTCTGAAGCATAGAGCGTCACGAAGGCCTGCGCCGACTCGCTGCTCTTCCACGCCGAGAAATAAAGCAGCGCGATGGATTTTGTGGAAGCCTGCTCGGCCGGCGTTGCATTGCGCAGTTGTCCGGCCCAGTAGATGCCGCCATCCCACGCTGGCGTCAGATCATTGGCCGCTTTCTCGCCGCCGAAGATGCCGGTGAGAATATGCACGTCGAGTTGGCCGACCTGACCGATGTCATAGGGCCGATAGAGGCCATCCACAAGGGGATGAATATCCGGCAGCAATGGAACTACCGGCGCATGGCCCTTCTCGTACTCGCGCGGATTCATGATCTCCCACGTGGATGTCGGCGGACGATCGAGCGCGCCAGTGAAAGCGGCAGCCTGGCCCTTGTCCATCCAGACGTCCTGCTCGAAGCTGAGGCCTTCGCGATAAGGGAACATGAGAGATTCAGATAAAAGCAGCGGTGCGCGGGCCAGCACTGGAGAATCGCCTGTGCCGGTCATCTGCTGCCTCATGAACTCGACAATCTCCGGATCCTTGATCAGGCTATGGCCCTCCGGCTTCAGAACGTTGTCCAGCATGACGGCCGTCGCCTGGCCTTCGGTGACGGCTTCACGCGCCGTGTCGAGTTCGTCTTTGGCCAGATGTACGGAGTCGTCGCCGGAGTTCAGCGAAACATCAGGCGGCGTCTGGTCGCTCCACTTGTCGAGGTCGACATGTTGGTCCTGCAAGGCGTGCGTCAGTTCATGCGCGAGCACAGGCTTTTGTTCATCCACCGAGACCCAATCGAGCAGATTAACGGTTTTGGCCTTGGGATCGTAGTAGGCCTCGATCTGCTCCTTCAACAGAGACAGCAGAAACGGCTTCAGGTCGAAGTCCCGATCGAGCAAGCCAAACTTCTTGAGCACGATTTCGCTGCGCTGCATGCGCTTGGCGTCTTCATCCTCGTTGAACTTTTCGGTGAGATAGCTTTCAACCGCCGCACGAGTCGTGAGATGGCGCTTGACGTCGCTCTTGATCGGAAGCCCGGTTTCATCCGAAGAAAACTTCAACAACTGATCGACGAGAGCGAAGAGTTGTTTGGCCTGGTCTGGCGTAATGTGGGTTTCGCCGCCGGGCTTGTCTTTGCTTGAGGGGCTTGAGGGGCTCGAAGGGCTCGGGTTGGACGGAGTGGAGGGCTGCTGAGCCGCATAAGCCAGTGTGGGCGCAACTGGTTGGCGACTCGCTTCAGCGGCGACCGAAAAACAAAACGCGGAGGCCAGCGCCCAGGTATGCCAATACATGTTGGTTCGTTTTGAACTCCAGCTCATCCAATCTCCTTGTCTTGTCGGGTCCTGTGTGAGTCCTGCCTGGCTCCGAAGGCTTGGCCGCAGTATCTATATGCCAAGGCTATAATCAAGATGCGGCCCGACGCGAATCGTGTGACGGAAAAAGCGCCTCTGTGGACCGCGGAAACACTCCCCTATGACTGATACGGCGACAGCGACAACTGCTTTCGTTACGCCACTTGCCGCCCTGCTGACGGCATCGTCCAGGCCTCCGCGGCTTGTGGAGTATCGATGCGTACAAACGCCATGGGAGTTGGACGCGCCAGCAAACGAAACAGCGGCGCTGGCCTATGGCGCCGGCGTGCACGATCTTGGATGGATGCGTCGCGTGGCGGTGCGTGGCGAGGACCGGTACCGCTGGCTCAGCGGTATGGTTTCGAACACAGTGAATGACATTCCCGCCAACGGCGGCGCCTGGAATCTCGCACTCAACGCGCAGGGACGCATTCAGGGAGATTTGACGACGTGGCGTGAGGGTGATGCGCTTGAGATCGAGATGTCGGCCGACCAGTCGGCGCGCCTGCTGGCGCATCTTGAAGGCTTCATCATCATGGATGATGTGGAGCTTGTTCCGATCAACGATGAGGCGGAGACCGCTCTGGGAGTGACGGGACCGAGGGCCGGCGAGATCCTGTTACGCGCGGGCTTGCCCACGCTTGCCGAGCCGATGACCGGAACGCGCGCCGAATGGCATGGCCTGAATCTGCGCATTCTGCGCGGCTACGGCGTGCTCGCGGAGCACTATGAGATTTGGACGCCTGTCGCCAGCGTGGACGAGTTGTGGCGGTCTTTGACGACCGCGGGAGCAAGCCCAGTTGGCATCCAGGCGCTTGAAGCATTTCGCGTCGCGGAGGGAATACCGGCCTACGGCGTGGATATAGCCGAACGCGACTTGCCGCAAGAGACTTCGCAAACGCGAGCCCTGCACTTCAACAAGGGCTGCTACCTGGGCCAGGAGATCGTCGAACGCATCCGTTCGCGCGGAAACGTGCACCGGCATTTGCGTTCGCTCGAATTGGAAGGTCCGGCGCCGAGTGCGGGAACCGAACTCAAGATCGGCGATGCGCCGGTAGGACAGATCACAAGCGCGGCTGAACTGCCTTTGGCCGGCGGACGCCGCGTCTTCGCGATGGGCATGATCCGAAGCGAAGCAGAGGCCAAGAATGAAATCCTCAATTATCGGGCAGGCGAGGCAACGGGCACGGTCCGCATCCTTTCCACGCCGCCACTTCTTTCAACGATGGGAAGCACACTATGAGCGATACGCCGAAGTTTGAAGTCATTGACCGTCGCAAGATCAAAGCGGACGAGGAGAAAGAACACATTGTGGAGCGGAAGCCGGAGCGCGAATCGGCGCCGAGCGAGCCGCAGGCGGGGCCGCGATTAGTGACGCCCGAGCCGCCCGCAAAACAGCCCGAACCTGTCGCTGAGGATGAAACGCCCATGGGCGAGTTGCCGCCTGCGCCGACGGCTGAAGAGAGCCGCGAGCAGAAGAAGGCGTACGACGACGCGGCGCAGCGGCTCGAAGAACTGGTGCGGGCGCAGAATCCTGGCGTTGGCGCGCAGCCGCCGGTTGGGTTCGAGCACCTGGTGCAGCAGCTCTATTTGTCGTCCATGATCCAGATGGGCGCAGGAACGCAGGAAGGACAACGGCCCCGCGTCGACATCATGGGAGCCCGCCAGACCATCGACATGCTTGGCGTGCTTGCCGAGAAGACGAAGGGCAACCTGAATGAGCTTGAAGATCGCACGCTGCAGACAGTGCTCTTTGACGTTCGCATGGCATTTCTCGAGCTCACAAACATGATCTCGATGCAGGGCGTGCAGGCGCCGCCGCCACCGTCGCCCACCAAGAAGCGATAAACAGCTTGATAGAGGGATCGCTCACATTTCTGGGTACGGGAACTTCCATGGGAGTTCCCACTCTCGGCTGCTCGTGCGCCGTGTGCACCTCCTCCGATCCCAAGGACAGACGATCGCGCCCGTCGATTCTTCTGCGCTGGAATGAATCCGGCCGCGAACGGGTCGTTGTCATTGACACCGGTCCGGATTTTCGCGAGCAGGCGTTGCGCAACAAGCTGTCACGCGTAGATGCGGTCTTTTACACACACGATCACGCCGACCATATCCTGGGCATGGACGACCTGCGCCCATTGAGTTTTGCAATGGCGCGCGAGGGCGAACACATTCCTCTCTATGCAACTGACCGCACAGCGCAGACGTTGCGGCGCGTCTACGACTACACGTTTTCGGCGTCAACAACCTATTCCAATCGCGCGCGCGTGCAGATCCAACCATTGCAGGAGAAGAACTGCGTTCACGGAGTCGACTTCATCCCCATCCCGGTGCTGCATGGAAATCAAACCATTGTCGGGTTTCGCTTCGGCGCCGTTGCGTACATCACCGATGTGAGCGAGATTCCGGAGGCAAGCTTTGCACTCCTTCAAGAGCTGGACTGCGTGATTCTCTCGGCCTTGCGCCATAAGCCGCACCCCAGCCACGCCACGCTGGAGCAGGCCGTCGCGTGGGCGCAACGCATTGGCGCGCGGCAGACATGGTTCACGCATATTGCGCATGACCTGGGGCACGCAGAAACCAACGCCACCTTGCCTATAGGGATGGCCCTGGCCTACGACGGACTTTCGTTTCCGATCATCCTATGACCGAAACGCCCGCACAGACGATTCCCGTATACCGATCGCTGAGCGAAGTCCCAGCGGATCTGGGTCGCACCGTCGTCGCCATCGGCAACTTCGACGGCGTGCATCGCGGCCATCGCGAGATTCTGACGTCCGCAGTCAATGAGGCGCGCGCGAAAAACACCAAGGCGCTGGCCATCAGCTTCGATCCACATCCCGAGCAGTTTCTGCGCCCCCAGATTGCGCCTAGGCTGCTCACGCTGATTCCCGAACGACTGCGTCTGCTGTCGGCGACAGGCGTCGACGCGATCCTGGTGCTGCCGTTCGATGCGGCCCTGGCCAACATGCGCGCGCAGGAGTTCGTCGAGGGCGTTCTCGTCGATCGTTTGCGCGTCTCCACGTTGCATGAGGGCGGGAATTTTCGCTTCGGCTATCGCGCTGAGGCCGGCGTCAACGAGCTCAAGGCCTTCGGCGCACAGTTCGGCTTTGCGGTCCACGTACATTCCGCCGTCTGCGTGCACGGGCTTGAGATTTCGAGCTCCGCGGTGCGTGCGCTGGTCGCCGCGGGAGACATGAAGCACGCGCGCTGGATGCTGGGCCGGCCTTTTGGCGTGCGCTCCACGCAGGCGCGCGGACGGGGCGTGGGCTCGCGGCTTCTTGTGCCGACCGTCAATCTCGCGCCGTATGCGGAGCTGCTGCCCGCGTTCGGCGTCTACGTCACGCGATTGACAATCGACGGACGCTGCTTTCAAGCGGTCACGAATGTGGGCAATAGACCGACGTTTGAAGGGGCTGGCTTCGGCGTCGAGACGCATATTCTGGATTTCGAGCCCGTCGACATGAACGAGGAGACGCCCTTACAGCTTGAGTTTCTGATGCGTTTGCGGCCAGAGATCGAATGGCCTTCAACGGAGGCGTTGAAGGCGCAGATCTTCAAGGACGTGGCTCGCGCGAAGCGTTACTTCCGGCTCTGCGCACGGGCGTAAACGCGGCTGTTCTGATTCGCGGTTCAGGAACACTTTGCAATGCGGCGGGGCGACTCTTAGGGGGCGCGGTCATCAGAGCAGCCGGCTCCGGTCTCTTCGGTGAGACCACGGCCTGATCCATCGGGCTCTCCCGCTCATCGGCGAGAAACTCCTCGTCGTCCTTACCGGCGATCGCTGCGCGCATAAACGTGATCCAGATGGGCAACGCCGCGCGCGCTCCGGTCTCTTTTTCGCCCAGCGACTGGCGGCTGTCATAACCAACCCAGACGCCACAGGTCACTGAGGGTGAGAAACCCAGAAACCACGCATCGGTGAAGTCGCTGGTGGTGCCGGTCTTGCCGCCCAGTGGGTGCTTGAGAGCAGCGACGGCCGCGCCTGTGCCGTGATCGGTGACCGCGCGGAACAGCGTCATCATCGAGCGGGCGGTCTGCTGCGAGATCACGGGGTTGATCTCCGGCCGATCCTGCCAGAGCGTGATGCCGTCGGAGTTCGAGACTTTGTGAATCAGTCGCGGCGTTACGCGGATGCCGTCGTTGGGAAAGACGGAGTAGGAATCCACTTGCTGCTGAAGGGTGATCTCCGCCGCGCCCAGCGCAACCGGCAAGTAGGCAGGAATGTCCGATGTGACGCCAAAACGATGCACGGTGTCGATGACTTTATGCATGCCAACGCGCGCCGCCAGCTTGACTGCGGGCACGTTGCGCGACTCGGCGAACGCATTGATCAGCGTCATCGGCCCCTTGAAGTCGTTCTCGTAGTTGTGCGGCGAATAGCTCCCAAAGCTTGTCGGCGAGTCGACGATGATGTCGGTTGGCTTGGCGCCGTCTTCCATCGCAGTGGTGTAGACATACGGCTTGAAGCTCGACCCGGTCTGCCGCTCGGCCTGCGTGGCGCGATTGAATTGGGACAATGCAAAGTCGCGGCCGCCCACCATGGCGAGCACGTCGCCGCTGGTGTTGTCCATGGCGAACAGCGAACCCTGAGCCCCTGAATCCTGCTCCAGCGTAGCGCGTCGCGCTTCGCCCTCCATCGCATTGGTCAGATGAACGTAGATGACGTCGCCGGGCTTGACGAGCGCATCGCCGTAGCGCTGGCCGGTCCACAGCCAATCGGCCTGCAGGATGACCAATTCGTTGTCGCCCACGCGAGCGCGAATCTCGAGCGGCGTCGCGCTGGCGACAACCGCATGCACATAGTCGCCGGGTCCGCTGGCCATCGCCCAGTCGGGATGCCGGTACTGCGGAATCGTCAGGCCCGCTGCGAGAACGTTCTCGAGCTTGCCCTTCCAGCCATGACGGCGCTCATATTCCGTGAGTCCATCAAGAACCGCATGATTAGCGGTCTGCTGCAAGTTCAGATCGAGCGTAGTTTCGATCTTGAGGCCCGCCTCGTGCACTTCATCGGACCCGAATCGCTTCTCTAGTTCGCGCCGCACTTCTTCCTGGAACCACGGCGCCACCGACGCGTCCGGTTGCGAGATCTTGAGGCCCAGCGGAGCCTGGCGCGCCTCTTCGGCCTGTGCATGCGGGAGAATACCGTCGGACTCCATCTCGCTGATGACGAGATTGCGGCGGCGCAGGGCCTTGTCCGGATTGATCAGGGGCGAATAGGCGACCGGGCCCTTGGGCAAGCCGGCCAGCAATGCGGCCTCGGTGAGCGTCAGGTCTTTGGCGTGTTTTGAAAAGTAGAACTCCGAGGCGGCCTCAAAACCGTACATGCCGCTGCCGAGATAGATCTGATTTCCGTACAGCGTAAAAATTTGCTGCTTGGTGAAGGCTCTCTCGATCTGGATCGCAAGATAGGCCTCTTGCAATTTGCGCCCCGCAGTGCGCTCCGAAGAGAGAAATAAATTGCGCGCCAGTTGCATGGTCAGCGTCGAGGCGCCCTGAGCGCGTCCGTGCGAGCGCAGATCGTGAATCACCGCGCCTCCGATGCGCAGGACATTGATGCCCCAGTGCGATTCGAAGCTTTTGTCCTCGATGGAGATCACGGCCTGTCGCAGGACCGGCGCAAAATCGTCATAGTTGACCACCACGCGGCGCTGCAACGCGAAGGAGCCGATCATGTGGCCGTTGCGGTCGTAGAGGTCGGTGGTGGTGGAGGGCCTGTAGCGCTCGAGATCGTTGATCTGTGGCAGATCGACCGAGTACACCAGCATGGCGCCGGCAAGGCCGCCGGTGACGATGGCAAGGAAAAAGAGCGCCGCGTAAACAATTCGCCCTGTCCGCTTGTGCCGACGCACAGTAGGCGCTGGGTCCGGATCGAGCCGATGGTACCGGCCGAGACCCTGCGGGGAAAAAGGCTGATTGGGATCGGCAGCCAACAGCTTTACGCCTCGTGGCATCCTGCGAACGCACAACGGAGGAGTGCCGGGTTGCGAATTCCCAGGCCACGCGGCTGGCCGGCTACCAGAAGCCTTATCTTTGGGCCCGCGAGAAACGCACGTCCCTGCCGATTTCTGGGCCAGTTCTGGAGATGCGGATCTGAGGAATACTCAACAGCGAAAATCGCTCAGCCGAAGATGTGCT
>DATHNJ010000301.1:0-2044 GCA_035486155.1 Occallatibacter sp.
TACCGGCCCGATCAACGTGACGGCGAAGGTGAATTATCGCCATCTGCGCCAGAGTTATCTCAACAACATCTTTGGCAAGGATCATCCCGCGTATCCGGTGGTCGAAATCGCATCGCGCACCCGCGAATTGAAGATCGGCGAGAACCTGCCCGAGGCGCCCGATCAGGCCGACAATCCTGACTGGATGCGTTGGAACAATCTGGGCATTTCCCTGCTCGATCAGTTCCAGTATGCCGAGGCGGTGAACGCCTTCACTGAGGTAATCAAGTTGCGCCACGATTACGTCGATGGGTATACGAATGTTGGCCTGACGGAGATCGTGTGGGAGAAATACGATTCCGCGCGCACGGCGATCCGCAAAGCGCTTTCGATCGATCCGAACAATATACGCGCAACGTATTATGACGGCCTGCTGCAACGGCGAGCGGGCAATACCGAACAGGAGATTGCGGACTTCAAGAAAGTCGTAGAGAAGTTCCCGCAATCACGGGACGCGCGTCGCGAGCTGGGAATCTCCTACTACCAGCAAAAGGACGAGCACAACGCGCTCGAGCAGTTCGAGGCGCTGCAGAAGATCGATCCAGACGATTTGGCGGCTCACTACAACCTCTCGATTCTGTATCGGCGCATGGGGATGCCGGACAAGGCTGCAGATCAGCAGGCGATGTTTATCGACAAGAAGGTCGATCCGGGCGCGCCGACTTACTCATTGGGCTATCTGCGGACTCACCCGGAGATTTCGACGGAGAGCATTCCGTGGCACCTGCACTCCGATATTTTCGGGAGTGATGGAGGCGTCGAGCATGGCGGCAAGTAGTTTTTCTCTTGGATTGCAGCGATCGCTCCTGCGGATGTCCGCGCCGATCTTCGCGATGCTTTGCTTGTCGTTTGCGGCTTTGCCTGCGCGAGCTGCGAACGCTTGTCCATGGATGACGGAGGCCACAGCCTCCAGCCTGTTGGGCGGCGATGCGGTTGGCGCTTACACTGCCGCGGCCGGCGCGGCTCCTGCGGTATGCACGTTCACGCGGAGTAGTCCTGAGGCAACGCGGACGCTTCGTGTTTCGGTAGAGATTGTCTCCGCCTCTCCGCATGAGCATCTGGCCACGATGGAGCAAACATGCGGAGCACATGCGGAGACGCTGCAGGCAATCGGGAATGAAGCTGTGTTTTGCTCAACCCAGACGCCGGGCGCCAGCGCGAGCGAGCTTGCTTTGGGGCGCGTGAGAGACCAAGTGTTTACGATTACGCTAGCGACCAGCCTGAAGGGCGACCGAGAGCTCACGGCGGACGTTCTGAAGGCGCACCTTTATACTGCCGCGGAGCAGGTTGCGGGCAATCTTTTTTAACGCTTTCAGAATCAGAGTCTCTCTCCTGTCGCCACCTTTGTCGGATGCAACGCAGTGCAAAGTGAGAGAGACGCCCCGCTTCGCTCTGCAAATGAATTAGTGCGCGTTTCCTCGCCAGCGAAAAATCCAGACGAAATCCGGTCTTGACAATGAGCCTAGCCCCCATCTACCGTTTCGGGGAAACGTTTACTCGGTCCGCAATGCTTATTCAAATCTTGTATTCATTCATGAGAATAGCCCGCTCGTGCGGCGTTTTAAGGAGCGAATATGTCGGGTCAGCGAGTGATGACCTTTGGAGTGGTGGTAGGAAATAGGGGCTTTTTTCCGGATCATTTGGCCAAGACGGGCCGTGAAGAGATCATCTCTGTGTTGCAGGCGGCTGGAGCGCGGGCGATTGTGCTCGGTCCTGAAGAGTCGAAGTATGGCGCGGTGGAGACCTATGCCGAATCGCAGCGCTGCGCCGAGCTGTTCAAGAAGCATGCTGAAGAGATCGACGGCATCATCGTAACGCTGCCGAACTTCGGCGAAGAGCGCGGCATTGTGGATGCGATTCGTTTGTCTGGCCTGAAGGTTCCGGTGCTGGTGCAGGCTACGCCGGATCGCTCCGAGAACATGACCATCGCGGTGCGTCGCGACAGCTTCTGCGGCAAGATGAGCGCGTGTAACAACATGATGCAGTACGGTATTCCGTACTCGCT
>DATHNJ010000302.1:0-3966 GCA_035486155.1 Occallatibacter sp.
TTCGCCAGCGCGCCTGAGAGTCCCACCATTCTTGTTGTTGCGCCGGAGGCCGAGCGTCTGCAGGTTCACGGCGCCAGCCAAGTTTTGGGTTTCGACTGGGGCATCGATCCGGCGTCTCCAGAGCGGGTTCACGACGCGCAAATCGGTTTGGATCATCGGCCTCCGCCGCCGGACCACGATGCGATCGCCAATTCGGTGATCGATCAGCGAACCGCCTACTATCTCTATAGCAAGACCGGTAAATGGATGCAGGTCGAGTTGCCGGAGCCGTAGTTCGCGAAGCAGGTCCGAGGCGGACGACGCTTCGGTATCCAATCGGCGGTAGGCGCATCTACGAGGAAGGAGCATTTCATGCCCGAAGCAGTTCTTGTCAGCGCCGTTCGCACGCCGGTGGGCCGCGCGCCCAAAGGCGCCCTCGCCACCACGCGTCCCGACGATCTTGCCGCAACTGCGTTGAGCGGGGCTTTGGAGCGTGTGCCTCAGCTCGATAAAGCGGAGATCGACGACGTGATTCTGGGCTGCGCGCAGCCTGAGGCGGAGCAGGGCTTCAACATCGCGCGATTCGCCGCCCTGCGCGCCCAGCTTCCGGTCGAGATTCCTGGCGCGACGGTGAATCGCCTATGCGCCTCCGGCCTCGAAGCGATTGCCCAGGCCGACATGCGCATTCGCGTCGGTAGGGCGCGTGTGGTGATCGCGGGCGGCGCCGAGTCCATGAGCATGATTCCCATGGGCGGGCTCAAACCGAGCCCCAATCCATGGCTGGCCGAGAACTACCCAGCTTCTCTGCTGACGATGGGCCTGACCGCCGAGCGCGTCGCCCGTCACTATAAGATCTCGCGCGAAGATCAGGATGCATTTGCTCTCAAGAGTCACCAGAAAGCGCTTGCCGCGCAGGCCGTGCATCGCTTCGACGAAGAGTTGATCTCGGTGAAGGTGACCACGGCAGTTCCGGGCGCGAAGGCCGGCAAGCCAACCGTGACCGAGTCTGCTTTTGCTGCCGACGAAGGACCACGCGCCGACACCTCTGCCGCCGCTCTTGCTGGATTGAAGCCGGTGTTTCACGCGCAGGGCTCGGTCACAGCCGGCAACGCCTCGCAGACCTCAGACGGCGCCGCGGCTGCGGTGCTGATGGATGCAACGCGGGCGAAGGAATTGGGGCTCGAGCCGTTGGCGCGGCTGATGGCGTATTCGGTCGCCGGATGCCTGCCGGAGGAGATGGGCGTGGGGCCGATCTTTGCCATCCCGAAGGCGCTGAAGCAAGCGGGGCTGACGATGGATCAAATCGATCTGATCGAGTTGAACGAAGCCTTTGCTGCGCAGTCGCTGGCGGTGATCCGCGAGCTTGGTCTCGATCCGGAGAAGGTCAACGTGAACGGCGGCGCCATCGCGTTGGGCCATCCGCTGGGCTGCACGGGGGCTAAATTAACCGCAACACTGCTGGCGGAGATGAAGCGCCGGAAGGCGCGCTACGGCATGGTGACGATGTGCGTCGGCGGGGGCATGGGCGCCGCGGGCATCTTCGAGCGGCTTTGACCCTCTGAGCTGGAGATGCTTTCAACTCAGAAATTTCTCGAGCGGCTCCCAATAGTGTCCCTTCCATCCCGCCGCCAGATGCGCGCCTAATCCCTTGGGAAAACCGGTGTGATCGAACACGATTCTGGTCCCGGTTCCTTCGTCCCTTAGCTCGAACTTGGCGATGGAGTAGACTCCTGGCGCCCAGTCCACTACGCGCCAAGCCTGCACGATGCGCTCGTCCGGCATCAGTTCAACCTGCCGGCCAAGAATGTGCCCGCCGAAGAGGACGAACGCTCCACCCACCTCACGGCTGATCCGTGTCGGCTCGTTGCCGAGAGCGGGGTTCTTGCCTCCGGCCAGTTCGACCACGTGATCGAACTGACTTGTTTCGGTCAGTGCTTCGTAAACCCGTTTCCGACTAGCCTTGAAAACAGACTCCTGGTGAATCGCCTCGGCCGAATGCGAGATCTCTTCTCCAGATTGCGTCTGTGCGGTCGTTGTCTTGCAGGCCATTCCGCCTAACGTCATCGCAATTGCCGTTATCGCTCGCCGCCGGCTCAGCTGCGCGGGGTGCGCTGCCGCATTCTCTTCCACTTGCATCGTCGTCCTCCGTTTGATCGAACTGAATTGTCCCTCCCGAGAAGAACAGCGGCCAGAAATATGTTCAAGAACATATTTTGCGAGCGCGCGGCCAGGCCTTAGAACGATACTTGCAGTCTCTGGGAATCGAGGAGAAATCAATGGCCTATCCTGCCGGTCATAGTTCCGCGGTCAGAAAAAGGATCGTCGAAAGCGCCCGCCGACTCTTCAATCGGCATGGTTTTGAAAATGTCTCCCTTACTCAGATCATGGCCGGCGCCGGCCTCACGCATGGTGGGTTTTACAGCTACTTCCGCAGCAAGAGCGACCTTTACGTTGAGGTGCTGGGGTGCTTCTTCACCGATCCCGAGTGGAAGAACTTCTGGGAGGGTGTAACCGTCGATTTGGCGTCACCCGAGGCCGGGAAGCAGATCGTCCGCGCCTACCTCTCTAGGCAGCACTTTGAGGACGTCGAGAACTCCTGCCCGATGGTCGCTCTGCCCACGGACGTGGCCCGCAGCGGCGAGGTGGCAAAACGCGCCTTTGAGACCGTATTCAAAGCGATGGTGAGCGTTCTCGAACGAAGCGCTGTCCGGACCGGCCGAAGGCGGCGCACCACAGCGCAGGCCATCGCCGCGCTTTCAATCGGCGCCATGATCGTCGCACGCACCGTCGACGATCGGGCTCTTGCCGACGAGTTGCGCGCCGCATGCATGGCGGTCGCGCTCGATCTGGGAGGATGGAGCCGCAAGAGGCCTGCCTCAAATACAGGACCGAAGCGTAAGGCTCGAGCGTACGCTTGACCCGCTACAGCCTCCACAAACAGAAAGCGGCCGGGATCGCTCCCGGCCACTTCGATCTTTTTTTCTTAGCAGACCGCCGTTACTTGGCTTTCGCTATAGCTTTCGCCGCAACCGGTGCAGTCCCGGTTGCAACCGCTTTAAGGCGCGCATTCAGACGGCTCTTGTAGCGCGACACGGTGTTGGCGTGCAGAACACCCTTTTGGACGCCCTTGTCGAGCAGGGAGACGGTCGCGCGGTACTGGGTCGCGGCCTCGGTCTTGTCGCCCTTGACCAGGGCTTCGCGCAGGGCGCGCAGGCTGCTGCGAACGCGCGAGCGGTTGGCGCGATTGGCCTCCGTGCGGCGTTCGGTCTGTCGGACGCGCTTGAGCGCTGATACGTGATTTGCCATGGCTGTTCCTTAATCTTTTGGGCCCGGACATCGGGGCTGCCGTTAAGGCCGCGCCGCGCGTCTCATGGGCTGGATGATGCGGGTGGAAATGCAACAATCGAGCCGCATCCCTCGCAATTTCTTAGTCTACGGGAAAGCGGGCCGGGGGTCAACGCTGGGTGGAGGGCAGTTTGAAATTGCACCGGCGCAAGCTCAGGTTCTAACGCTTCAGCAAGCCGTCAAATTTGTTATTGATGCAATAAAAGGCCGGCGCGGAATTCACTGAAGTAGAAAAGAAACTCTTCTTTTAAAATACGCGCCGCCCATTCGCCTTCTCGGGACGTTGCAGCTCCCAGCTTGCGTTCGGGCTGCCATCGGTAGACTTCGCGTTTGGGGCTCTTTGCGCCAAACCGGCGCTCACTCTCTGAAGCATCTGCGCGTCGAGGAGCGCCTGCTCCTTATCGCCGCTTCATGCATTGGCTTCGTATGGGCATATTGCCTGTTATCCATATGCCCCTTAAGTCACGATTACCGAAATCTTTATGCTCATGGGATTGACGCAGCGGCAGAGCAGCGCTACTCTTCCCCCATACAACTCACTTTGGGCGCTCTCGCCAATACGTTTCGGCACCAGACCAACCCCGGTCTCGTCTGCGCCTGTATGTTCCTTTCGATACATCGCTCCCACCACATTTCGAAAAA
>DATHNJ010000303.1:0-12842 GCA_035486155.1 Occallatibacter sp.
GGAGGCTCGGACTTCAGGGGTTCATGCTCCAGAAGAGCCTCAATCTCGTTTGCGTGCGACAGTGGACGCGAGAGGGAATTCGCCGGGCCGAGCGCCGAAGCTGATGGCATGTCAACAGAAGCGAAGTCCAGGGATGGAGGCGCGGCATGGGCATCCGGCGTTCCGCCTTGGCGGACGAAGAGGGTGAGCACGCCGGGCTCATCGGCGACGTGAACAAAGCCGCAGTGGTCCGGAGCGCTCCAGCCTTCGCTGCGAATGCGTCCGATCTTGTAGAACTCGCCCCGAGGGGTCGCCTGGCAGAGGCTGGCTCGCACGGTCACGGCTTGAAGAAACGGGAAGTTGACCAGCGGGCGAGGCAGACGCGTTTCGCCAAATGCGTCGGTGACGGCCTCTTCGTGCCAGAATCGATGGGCAATATCGCTTTCCGAGTAGCCTGCCAGCAGAACCAAGCGGAGATTGGCGATCGGCTGGCCGTCTTTCCCGTTGAGCGCGCGAATCGTGATGGGCTCTTCGTGGTCCACGGGAAAGGACTCGATGGAGACCAATTGTGCGGCTCCGGGGAGTACGGTCGCAAAGTAGAAGGCCGGGCAGAAAGCGAGAAGAAGCAGTCGAGTCATCGGGCGCGCCTTCCTGGCTTATCGGCGCGAGGGCGAACGACATGAAGGCCGGAACTATGGCTTGGCTTTTTCGCGCTCCTTGAGCAGCTTCTTGCGTTCCCGGACCGCCTTGGCGCGTTCTTTGTCAGGAAGGTTGAGGATTCCCTGGGTTCGCTTGGGGAGCTTTGCGTAGATCAGCCCGTGGGCGCGGCGCAGTTCATCTTCATATTCGCGAGGCCGCAGCGCATCCCAGCGTTCGATCGTGACCCAATAGGCGCGCGCCATATACGGTGCTGGGATGACGCCATCGGTCTCGAGCAACTCATGAAAGCGCTCAGGGCCGGCATGGAACCAGAGCACGCCGGTTCCCGTGCCGTCGAGATCGGTCATGGCGAACATCTTGCCTCCGATGTCGCGATCGCCGACCCAATAGACAAGGTGATGGCCCCAGTTGACGGTTTCAGTCACATGCGGCAAGGCCATGCACAAGGCGCGAATCCGCTCGTTGTCCATTGCAGCCAGTGTAGGCCAAACCGGCGCCGCACGGAGAGCAAGGCGCCAAGAGCCAATTCTAAGAAATCGGGCAGGCATTGTGAGATGGGCGCGATGTGGGCGATACGCATCCCACGCTGCGCTCCAACGGCAAAACGGTCTACAGAGAGAAAATCAGAACTGCACTTCAAACGCGCGGAAGCGTCGCTCCTGCTCCCACTGCGCCGATCCTTTCTGGCTGCCGTCAAGAAAAGCCTTGCACTGCTCGGTGGGATGATCGGCTCCGAGCGCCTCGCCGCGGCAGGCCTTGTTAGGGGTCGTGAACGCGTCCTGTTCGGCCCACAGGCTCGAGCCGGGCAGGAAATTATGTTCCATGCCGGTGCGGGCCAGTTGCTTCAGCTCGTCGTAGGTGAGGTGGTAGTCCAGCGCGGCGCGCGTGTACTCGTGCGTGATTTCGATGCGGCTTACGCCTTCGTCATCGGTCGAGAGAGCTACGGGCACGTGGGCGGCGCGATACAGCGGGAAGGGGTGTTCCGCACCTTTGATCCCTAGGATGCCCTCGTTGGAACTCAGGTTGATCTCGACCATTACGTGCTTCTGCGCCAGTTCTTTCAGCAGCGCATGCGGGTTGTCTTCGTACATCACGTCCACGCCGTGGCCGATGCGCTCGGCGTGGCCGTCTTCCACGGCCTGGCGGATGTGAAAGCGCAGACCCTCCGGTGGAACGAGGCCGGGCGCAAGCTCTCCGGCATGCAAGGTGATGTGAACCTGCGGATAGACGGAGTGCAGATAATCCACCATCTTCATCTGCAGGCCGTAATCGCGCATGGAGACGAAGCCATCCTCGGGCATCACGAAGTTGATGCCGACCCAGGTGTCGTCATGTGCTTCCATCGCCGCCTGCACCGTCTCAAAGCCGAGAAGCGTTTGCGCAAACACCTGCTCGGGCGAGAAGCCGCGCAGCACCTGATAGATATAGCGAATCGTGACGTTGCAGGCCGGCGTTGCCTGCGGCGTTCCGCAATGCTCGATCTGGCGGCGCGCCGCCTCTGCCCCCCGTACGTCCTCGCGATCTGCGGCGACTTCATCCTTGAGGCCGTGAGAGAGCAGCGTCTGCCGGTACGCGGCGAAGTCCGTGTCCAGTGGGTTTTCGCGGGCAATGGTGGCGGCGTGGCCGAACGGCGGCGTCTCCATCAGCTCCAGGTACTGCTGATTCTGCGCCGCCGAACGGCTGGCGATCTCATCGACCCATTGGCCGATATGGTCGCCAAGCCCATGGAACTTTCCAAACGTGGAGAAAAACTGATCGTGTCCGCTGAAGCTCGCCGTAGGCACGTAGCTGCGCATCGAAAAGGAATCGATGAGGCGGTCGTAGAGGTCCTGCTGCGGCGGAGTCAACACGCCTGAGAGATCTTTTGCGGCCACCAAAGGCGCATCGCAGGGCGGCTTTTCGAAGCTGAGCGCCTTAGGATCCACGCAAAGTCCATCCTCTGCCGCGTCCTTGATGAAGGTCTCCGCATAGACGGCGCCGCTCAGGTGAACGTGAAGATCGGCGCCTTTGGGAAACTGATCGAGGAATGCGTGGAGCGCGAGCGGACCCGCCTTAACGGCGGCGTCGTACGCATGCGCGGCGCGCGTTGCGGGAGTGGTTTGGGCGTGAAGGGCGAGGGCCCAGACGAACGCGGCGGCAAACGCTGTCCTACGAATCAGGCTCTTCATTATGTCTCTTATCGTAGTGCAAATATGAGTCAATTCCACAATTTGCCGGTTGCGGCGCGGCGGGCGCGGGTTTGTCTCGCGCGAAGGGGAATTGGTATACTGATTCGGTTGTTGCAGCGCGCTGTTCGTGGACCCCGCCTCTTCTTTCGGCATCCGCTGAAATCCACGCGTAGAGATGCAACCGAAGTTGCACTGAGGCCAGATAGCTCAGTGGTAGAGCGCGGCCCTGAAAAGGCCGGCGTCGGCGGTTCAATCCCGTCTCTGGCCACCACTCTTAGCAGCGCATCCGCATTTCACGCAAAAAGCTTCTTGAAGACAATCTCTTTGAAGTCAAGCAGCGGAGCATCGCTTTTTTCGGCGCGCATGCGCAACAGAGCGCCCTCCCAGCTATTCAAGAGGAACTTCGCCAACAGCGATGCGGGGAATTGATCGCCGATCTCCCCTTGCTTCTGCGCCTCCGCAATACAGGCCTCGAGCAGATCGCACCATGCGCCAAAATGCCTGGTAAGCCCCTCGCGTACCAGCGCGCTCTGGTCGGCAGCCTCCGCGCTGAAATTACCCATCAAACATCCGCGAACGTATCCTGCGGCTCTGAACGCCTCGATCCTGTCATCGAAATACGCCTCCAACCGGGCTCGTGGCGCGACATCCTGATTGAGAAGATAGCTGCGCAGCCTTTCCTGGCCACGATTGGAGTAGGCATCGATGACCTCCGCTGCGAAGACCTCTTTGCTTGGAAAGAAATTGTAAAAGGATCCCTTCGGCACTTCAGCCATCTCGACGATGCTCTGAATGCTGGTTCCGCCATATCCGCTCGCGTGGATCGCCTGCATCCCCGATTGGATGAGCTTCTCTCGAGTGCCTAGTTTCGGCTTGGGTCCGCGCTTGGCGGGCGAAGGAGAATCCATTCTGCGGCTCCAGCTCTATTTTCGCCGACCGTGACCGGAAAGCCATGATTTTGTTGCTCTCATAATACAAGATGACTGGTCATATTATATTATCGCGATGATGCGAAATGACATTCGAACCTTTCCTCCAGGAGTGACTTTGGACGCAATCGACAGAAATAACGGAAGCCTGAAATGGGATGTATTTACGAGTGAGCGCCCCGGCCTGAGCCGCGATCTTCCTCCAGGCAAAGAGGAGTTGATGTGGGTAGCCAACTCCTCGACGCTCATCTACGGAGAGCGAGACGCTGTCCTTGTCGATACGTTTCTGACCATCGACCAATCGCAGGCCTTGCTGAATTGGGTGGTCGCAAGCGGCAAGAATCTCATTGCGATCTACCTGACGCACGGGCATGGCGATCACGTCTTCGGCGTTGGCTCGCTTCTGGAGCGTTTCCCTCACGCGAAGGCTGTTGCAACCCCTGAAGTCGTTGCGGCGATGCGCGAGCAGGTATCACCAACGTCGCTGGAGAACTTTTGGCGCAAACTCTTCCCCGGTCAAATAGCGGAGCATCTCCCGGTCGCCGATCCTCTCCCGGACAATGAACTGGAGCTGGAAGGGCACAAGCTTATCGCGGTGAATACAGGAAGAACGGACACAGCCCAATCGACTTGCCTGCATGTTCCATCCGTCGGACTGCTCGTCGGCGGAGACGTCGTCTACAACGGAATTCATCCCTATCTTGCCGAGACCACCACGGAGAGCCGGCGCGAATGGATCGCCGCGCTCGATCGACTCGAGGCGCTCAACCCGCGAGCTGTCATCGCCGGGCACAAGATTCCGGAAAATAGAGACGAGCCGCGCATCATCGCGGAAACGAGGCAGTATCTTCGCGATTTCAATCGCCTGGATGAAGCCACCGCCACCGTCCGCGAACTCTATGACGCGATGCTGGAACTCTACCCTGATCGCGCGAATCCAGGCTCTCTATGGGGCGGCGCCAAGGCTGCGAAAAAGAGCGCCTAGCTACCGATTCCAAGTTCGTCGCAAAAGGCAAAGCCAGAGGGACGCCTGTGGCTTTGCTCGCTCGCGTTTAGCGCTAAGCAGCGCTTAAACCTTGCAGCGGAAAGAACTAAAGCGGTCTCATACCGCACTCAGTACACCCAGATTACATTCAATCGACAATTCAGCGACAACTGGCCGGGAAGCGCGAAGCTACGCTACAGATGTTCGGATGGAGCTGGTCTGTTGCGTAAATCGAAAAAAATCGTCTTCTTCTTCCCTTCATTCGCCAGCTCTGAAGCGACAGCGCCGCTCGGCATTCTTGCCGTGGCGACGCCGCTGAAGCGAGCCGGATATGACGTGGTATTGATCGACTCCACCATTACGCCCAACTTCAAGCAGCGCGTACTCTCTGAAATCAAGGACGCGCTGTGTCTCGGAATCTCGCTCGTCACCGGCCCCATGATTCGCGAGACGGTCGATATCGCGCGCTCCATAAAAGCCTGGGATCCGGACTTTCCTATTGTGCTGGGCGGTTGGCATCCGTCGCTGTTGCCCAAGCAGACTCTCGAAGCTCCTTACATCGACTACATCGTTCGCGGCCAGGGCGAGTTCTCTTTCCTCGAACTGGTGCAGCATATCGAAGCCGGAGCCGCGCCGGACCTGATTCCGGGTATCGGCTTCAAGCGCGACGGCCGTCTGGTGATGACGCAGGAGCGCCCGTTGAAGCCGCTGGTCGAGATGCCGCCCAAGGCCTATGAGTTAGCCGATTTCGACGCCTATGAACGCGCGTCGGGCAAGCGTTGGGCAATGTACACCTCGAGCCTTGCCTGCCCCTACAATTGCGGCTACTGCACCAACGCGGGCGTTTATGGGCGCAAGTGGAATGCGCTGCCGGCAGAGCAATTTGTCGAAGAGACGGTCGATCTTAGCCGCAGGTACAACCTGGAGATGCTGTGGATCGTCGACGACAATTTCCTGGTTGATCTGGATCGAGCGCGGGCGATCGCCGAAGGACTGGTTCGCGAAAACTCGCATTACACCTGGAGCATCCAGGCGACGACAAACCTCAGCGCGCGCCTTTCGCCGGAAGACCTGAAGCTGTTGTACCGCGCAGGCCTTCGTCAGATATGCCAGGGCGCGGAGTCGGGCTCTCCCAAAGTTCTGAAGGCGATGAATAAGAACTTTCAGGACTTTGGAACGATCTACGAAAGCGCGGGGCGCATCGTCAAGGCGGGAATTCGGCCATCGTTCAATATCATCTTCGCCTTTCCTGGCGAGGGCGAGAAAGAGCGGCGGGAAACCATCAGTTTTATCCTCGACGTCTGCCGCAAGTTTCCCGGCGCCGAATTCTGGACCAATATTTTTACTCCCTACCCCGGCGCGCCGATCATGGACAGGATCGCCGAGCTGGGCGTTCACACGCCGGATACGTTCGAGGGCTGGGCTGACTTTTTCCCGCGCTACACCAAGCTTCCCTGGCTCGACGGCAAAGATCATAAAGAACTGCAAGTGATGCGAGACTACCTGCGCATCGCCTTCGACCGCATTCCTATCAAGGCGGACAGACGTAGCCGCTTCATGCGCGCGGCGCAGAAGTGCATCTCGTTGCCGGCGCGGTGGCGTCTCGATCACGGCGTATACGGCTTTCCTGTCGAGCTCTGGTTGAACGACAAGCTCAAGGAGAGAATGCCCGGATTCAAGCCTGTGGTCGATGCGAAGCGGTTGGAGCCGAACGAGATTCCCGCGGAGGCAGCAGCTTGCTGACTCGAGGCAAGGTGGTGCTGTTCTATCCGCCTTACGACGGGGCGCCGCTTGGCGCGCCCCTGGCCCTGTTGTCGCTGGCCGGCACGCTGCGCGAAGCCAATTTCGAAGTGGCGTTGATCGACGCCGCGATCGAACCGAATTACCTGAACCGCGTTGCCGAAGAGTGCAAGTCTGCTCTTTGCCTGGGTATCTCGGTGCTGACGGGCCCTATGATCCAAGGGGCAATTGACGCCGCGAAATTCGTCAAGAAGCATGCGCCTGATGTATGCGTCGTGTTCGGCGGCTGGCACCCGACGCTCTGCCCCGAGTCGACTTTGCACGAGCCTTATGTGGATGTCGTGGTGCGTGGACAAGGTGAAATCACGATTGTCGAACTCGCGTCCGCACTTGCCAAAAAGGGTCCTCTCGATCTGATCGCAGGCATCACGTGGAAAAAGCAGGGCAGGCTCATTGAAAACTTCGAACGGCGGGTGCAGCCGGTTGATACCTTTCCTCCGCCCGCTTTCGATATCGTCGATTTCGATGCGTATGAGCGCGTCTCCGGCAAACGGGAGTTAGCCTATGCCACCAGCATCGGCTGCCCGTACGCGTGTAACTACTGCACCGACATGGTGGTCTATAAGCGGCGCTTCAACGCATATTCCGCGGAGCACGTCATCAAGGAATTAGTGGACCTGGTGGTGCGCTACCGCATTACGCACGTTGCCCTGCTGGACTCCAATTTTCCCGTCGATGTGCACCGCGCGATCGCCATCGCCAAAGGCATTCGAGACTCCGGCGTTAAATTCAATTGGACGTTTCAGGCTTCTACGGACTTCATCTGTCGCATGAGTCAGGACGAAGTCCAACTGCTGGCTGATAGCGGCGTAAATTACATGGGCTTCGGTACGGAGTCCACTTCGCCTGCAGTGCTGAAGCTGATGAACAAACGTCACCAACGCGTGGATGAGATGTATGAAACCGCGCGCAAAGGCAACCTGGCCGGCATCCGCATCAACTTCAACCTCATTCTCGGCTATCCAGGCGAGACCTCTGCGGACAGGCTCATCACCTTCCGCACCATGAGCGACATCCGGCGCAAGTTCGCAAATGTTCGTTTTTCTCCGAACATCTTCACGCCGTATCCGGGCATTCCCATCTGGCCTCAACTTCGAGAGCTCGGAGTAGTTGAACCAAAGACTCTGGAGGACTGGATGACGATGCCGCTGGGCGCCAATATGCTCCCATGGCTCAGAGGCAGCGAACTGGCTCGGCTCAATCGCACGCTCGATTATTTTCTGCTGCTCAACCAGAAGCGCTCGCAGAAGGCCTCTCTGTTGCGCAGGCTGGCCAGCTTCATTGTCCGCGCGCCAATTCGCTGGCGCCTTAATGCCGACTTCTTTTCATTCCCGTGGGAGATCTGGCTGGCGCGTTTGTCGGAGCAGATCGTCAAGCGCCGCTCCCTTATCACCGGTAGACGGTTGCCTGTGCAACGGGCGAATGTCTGCTGATCTTGCTATCTCCGGAGTCTAACCTTGGCCGACGTTCTGCTCACACATTCGTATCATCTGCCGTTTGACGCGAAACAACTGCGCAAAATGCAGCCCTATGCGCCGATTGGCACGCTCTACGCGGCCAGCGCGTTGCGCGAAAAGGGCATCTCGGTCGCGGTGTTCGACTCGATGCTCGAAGAGCCCGGGGCCAGGTTCAAAGCGCTTCTTCGCGAGCACAAGCCCAAAGTCGTCGCAGTCTACGAGGATGACTTTAACTTTCTCTCCAAGATGTGCCTCTCGCGCATGCGCGATGTGGCGTGGGAGATTGCGGTAGCGGCCCGCGCAGTCGGCGCCATTGTGGTTGTGCACGGTTCGGATTCGACGGATAATCCCGAGTCGTTTCTCAACTGCGGATTCGACTATGTTCTTTGCGGCGAGGCCGAGGAGACGCTGGGGCAACTCTGCTCCGCGCTGTTGCGCGACGCGCAGATTGGGGACATCGACGGCCTGGTCCGTCTCGGCGCGGACGGACGACTGGTTCGCAGTCGGCAAAGACTTGCGGCCAATCCCTCATGGGCGGAATTGCCGATCCCGACGCGGGACTTGATTGATCTTGAGCCCTATCGCAAAGCATGGACCAAGGCGCACGGATATTTTTCGGCGAACATGGTATCGAGTCGCGGGTGCCCGTATCGCTGCAACTGGTGCGCAAAGCCGATCTCCGGGAACAAATTTCATCTGCGTCCCGCGGCGATCGTTGCAGACGAGATGCGACTGCTGAAGAATGCGGGCGTTGAACACGTCTGGTTTGGCGATGATGTTTTTGCGCTCAATCACCATTGGCTGGATGAATTCGCCGAGGAAGTCGAGAAGCGCGACGCGGCCATTCCTTTCAAGATTCAGTCACGCGCCGATTTGATGAGCGAGCAAACTGTGCGCAACCTTAAACGCGCCGGATGCGCCGAAGTGTGGATGGGCGTTGAATCTGGATCGCAGGCGATTCTGAATGCGATGGACAAGGGGCTTACGCTTTCGTCCGTCGTAACTGCGCGTGCGCGACTCAAGGCGGCCGGCATCCGCGCCTGCTACTTCTTGCAGTTCGGCTACCCCGGCGAGACATGGGCGCGGCTGCAGGAAACGATCGCGTTCGTGCGCAACACGCGTCCCGATGACATCGGCGTCTCGTTCTCTTATCCGCTGCCCGGCACGATTTTTTACGAGCGCGTGAAGGCGGAGCTTGGACCGAAGCGCAACTGGACCGATAGCGACGACCTCTGCATCATGTTCAGGGCTGCCTACTCGACGGATTTCTATCGCGCCGTGCGCGACGCTCTGCATGCCGAAGTCAGCTCATGGACTGAAAAGAAACCGCAGTCGTCGGCGATCGCCGCGATGTGGCGGATCGTCGAAGAGGTGGAGCCGATGAGCCGGCAGGACGATGCCCTGACGTTGTCGGAGAGCTCCTCCGCCCATGGACTCATCATGCCGCTGCCCGCGCTCAGTTCGGCCGGAGAGATATAGATGCGGGACCTTCTTCTCACACACGGCTACTTCCTCTTTGAAGATCCCAAAGAGCGGCAGATCATGAAGCCCTACGCGCCGTTGGGGATTCTCTACCTGTGTTCGCATCTTCGCAAGCAGGGATTCGGCGTAGATGTCTTCGACACGACGTTTTCCAGCCGTAACGAACTCTTCAGCTTTCTGCAAACGGAGAAGCCGTCGACGCTCGGGATCTATGCAAATCTGATGACTCGCGGCAATGTGATTGAGATTCTCGGCGTCGCGCGACAGGCGGGTTGGAAGACGATCGTCGGCGGCCCCGAGCCCGGCGCCTATGCTCTCGAATATCTGCAGGCGGGCGCTGATTTCGTCGTCTCCGGCGAAGGCGAAGTCACCATGGAAGAGTTGTTGCAGGCAATTCGCGCCAAAGCTTCCGATCTCTCGAACATCGCCGGCGTCTCCTTTTTGGACGAGAACGGCGCGCTCGTGCAGGGACCGCCGCGCGGGCAGATCGAAAATCTCGATCTGCAGCCATGGCCTGCGCGCGACGCCATCAACATTCGCCGCTATGTCGAAACCTGGCGCACGCATCACGGCAGCGGCTCCATCAACTTCATCACCGCGCGCGGCTGCCCCTTCCGCTGCAACTGGTGCAGCCATCAGGTGTACGGTCAAACGCATCGCCGCCGCGATCCGGTGCTGGTCGTCGACGAAGCAGAATGGCTCATCAAGGAATATTCGCCCGACATGATCTGGATCTCGGACGATGTCTTCACCATTAATCACGCATGGTTGCGTACCTATGCCGCTGAGATGAAGCGCCGCGGCCTGCGCCTTCCGTTCGAATGCATCTCGCGCGCTGACAGATTGAACGCTGAAATGCTCGACCTGTTGGCCGAGCTTGGTTGCTTCCGCATCTGGATCGGCTCGGAGAGCGGGTCGCAGCGCATTCTCGATGCAATGGATCGCGGGGTAAAGATCGAACAGGTGCAGGAAGCTGTTCGCATGAGCCGCGAGCGCGGCATTCAAAGCGGCATGTTTCTGATGTGGGGCTACGAGGGCGAAGAGATGGAAGACATCCAGGCCACGATCGACCACGTGAGCAAATCGAAACCAGATATCTTTCTGACCACGGTTTCGTACCCGATCAAAGGAACGCCCTACTACAAGAAGGTTGCGGATCGCCTCATACAGCTCGAGCCGTGGGGCAAGACATCTGATCGCGAGTTCAGACTGCGCGGCCGGCATTCGCGCCAGTTCTACGCTCATGTCGACAAGTTGCTGCGTAACGAAGTCGAATATGCGCGAATGATTGGGAACGAGTCGGCGCCAGATGGTCTTAGCCTTGCCGCTTTGCAGCAGGGCATCAGCGAAGCAAGAGACGGCATGCAGGCGACCTTCGCCGAGGTGGAGCAATAATGGCGAGCATTGCGGGCGCGGCATTCGACACACTTGCGGAGTCCTACGACTCGATCTTCACGAGCACGATCATTGGCCGTTCTCAGCGCTCCGTTGTGTGGGCCAAAGCAGCCGCAGTCTTTCGCGCCGGCGATCGCGTTCTTGAACTGAATTGCGGCACGGGTGAAGACGCGCTGTTTCTCGCGCGTCGCGGCGTGTCGGTCACCGCCTGCGACGCCTCGTACGGGATGATTGAACACGCTCGCGCACGTGTGGCGAATGAATTGCCCTCCGCGCCGATCGCTTTCCACGCTCTCCGCACCGAGCAACTCGATCGGCTCGACGCAGACGCCTTGTTTGACGGCGTATTTTCGAACTTCTCCGGCCTGAACTGCGTTGAGGATTTTCCTCAAGCGGCGCGCTTGATCTCCAGCCATCTCAAGTCCGGCGCCCAGGTGCTGCTCTGCCTTTCGAGCCGATTCTGCGTGTGGGAGATTCTCTACTACCTGCTTCGCGGCAATCCGCGCAAGGCGTTGCGCCGCTGCAGGGGAGTCACGGCGGCGAAGCTGGCGCAGTACTCGTTTCCGGTCTACTATCCGACGCTGCGATCGCTCGCACATGCGTTGAGCCCGGAGTTCCGGTTGCTCTCCGTCACCGGCGTCGGCGTGACTGTTCCGCCTTCGTACATGGAAGACTGGGCGCGCAAAAATCCGGGGCTGATGCAATTCTGCGAGACCATGGATAAAGTTCTCAGCCGTTGGCCCGGTTTCCGTGCGCTCGGCGACCACATGTTACTGCATCTGGAGAGAGTGTGAGCGCTCACGCTATCCAAATCGACAAGCCACGCGACCTCGATGCATTCGGGATTCAACTTCGCTGCCCGCAATGCCAAGAAGAGATTGGCTGCTTGCGTTGCCTGCGCTGTTCTTTCGAAATCGAAGAGCGCGACGGCGTGTTGCGCGCCCTTCCTCCTGCGCGCGTTGCGCACTACGCGCGCTTCATCGCCGACTACGAGCGAATTCGCGCAGCGGAAGGCCGCGGCGGCGACGGGGACGATTTCTATTTGGCCCTCCCCTACCGTGACCTCACAGGAAACAACAGCAAGCAGTGGTTGATCCGGGCCCGTAGCTTCGATCACATGCTGCGGCGCATCCTGCGACCCTCATTGAAGGAAGGCGCGAGGATTCTCGATCTCGGCGCCGGCAACGGCTGGATGAGTTATCGTCTGGCCCTTGCGGGATTCGCTCCGTTCGGGGTGGACCTGCTGACGAACCAACACGATGGCCTCGGCGCAGCGGAGCACTATCGCGCCGCCCTGCCGAACATGTTTCCGCGTTTTCAAGCGGAGATGATGCATCTGCCTTTTGCCGATAGGCAATTCGATGCGGTCATCTTCAACGCATCGTTCCACTATGTCGAAGACGCCGAAACAGCGGTGCGGGAAGCATTGCGTTGCGTTCGCTCCAATGGGTTCGTGGCGATTTGCGATACGCCGTGGTACTCGCGCGAAGCAAGCGGCCGCGAGATGATCGACGAACGCCGCGCAGAGTTTCTCAAAAGATATGGAACCGCATCGGATTCGATCTCGAGCGTCGAGTTCCTGACCACCGAACGGCTGCGCGCGTTGGAACGAAGCCTGTCGATCGGCTGGACCACACATTCGCCGAGCTACGGCTTCAAGTGGGCGATGCGTCCGCTCATCGCGAAACTGCGCGGCAAACGCGAACCATCAAGGTTCCGCATCTACGTCACTCGGAAGAGCGCATGATCATTCTTTTTCATCCTCGCGCCACGAAACCGCGGAATTGCCGCATGCCGCTTGCCGTGCTCGCGTTGGCCGCTGTGCTTGAAGGCAACGAAGAGTACGAGATCGTCGACGGCAACCTCGACGACAACCCGCTCGACATCATTCTTAACCTCATCGCCACTCACGATGTCGAACTGCTCGGCGTCTCCGTCATGCCCGGCCCACAGATGGTCGCAGCGATGGAGGCCTCGCGCGAGATCC
>DATHNJ010000304.1:0-15757 GCA_035486155.1 Occallatibacter sp.
CCTGCAGCGTGTTCGAGGTTCTCGATATTCGCTCGCAGCCACACAGCATCCTTCCTGGCTTCGTAGTAACGCCAGGACTCTTCGATCACTTCGATGTCCCCGGTCAATGGAAACATGGCTGCATTCTGCCGGCCATCCTGGCTGTTTCTGCGCACGTGGTACTCGCGCCTTCCATCGGGCTGCACCGATGTGGGAGCGCGATAGAGACGCTCCGGATCGTCCTTCATCAGCTTGAACTGGAGCTCGATCATCCGCTTCACCACATCGAGATCGAGCTCCGAGCCGATCGCCATCCGCCCTTTGATCTGAAACTCGTGATCGACGGCCGGATAGGAGCCCGCATAGGCGTTCACGTTCAACGTGCTCAGAACGTATCCGCTGCTGTAGGGAAAATTCGCCGCCATGGTCCTCTCCACCACCGATGGCAGCATCGTGCCCCAGTAGAAAGCGGCCAAGGCTTCTTCCAACTCGGCGCCGCCGGCGAACTCAAGAGAGAACCGATGGCCGAAGGGGTCGCTGTGCGGCCGAGCTTCTGCTTGAGAGAGCGTTGCGCTCTTTGCGCGCAGAGTCACCGACAACCCGGCGTCAGTCATCTTCGCGTCCAGATCGCCGTCCTGCAGCGCCAGACGCCAGGAGTGGTCCTTCGATGTCGCATCAAGCGGCAGAATCCAAAGCGCTCGATTCGCATTCACTTGCGCGCCCTTTGCGCTGATGGGAAGAACCCACCACTGATTGGCTTCGTATTGAACGCCCAGTCCCTGGCAACGAGTAAATACGATTTCAACCGGCGTACGAGAGTCCTTTCGGGTAACCAGGAGGTCTTGTCCGGCTTGAGTCACGTTGGCGTTTTCTATTGACTGCAGAATGCCGTCGGGATTGCCCAGTTGCACTCCGCCAACAGCCTCGCTACCCAGTGCATACGAGTGCGCCGACACGCCGAGCAACAGAAAGACCGCGATCAGTGTTTTCATCGAGAGTGTGAGTGAGGTTCCGCGAATCAGTTTAAGTCACAAGAACCCTTGGCGCCGCACGGACCACAAGCAATCCGTAAGCTCCATCAACGATTGCCGGACTCCGGGATTTTGCATTTCTCGATGAGGCTTCAGGCTATGGCCGATTCGACAAGGTGGAGCGTCTCGTTGGATTGCGGCCTGACGAGGAAGGCCGGATGCACGGACCCGATCAGCGTCGGGATCTGATCGGGCGCGACGGGCCGCGACAGCAGGTATCCCTGGAAGAGATCGCATCCGAGAGCGCGCAGGCAGGCGAGTTGTTCCGCTGTCTCCACTCCTTCGGCGACAACGCGATGGCGGAGGGAGTGGGCCATCGTAATGATGGCCTGCACGATCGAATGCTTATTCTCCGTGCACGTGGGCTGCATGAACGAGCGGTCGATTTTGAGGGTGGATGCGCCGAGTTGGCTGAGGCGGGCCAGCGAAGAGTGGCCCGTGCCGAAGTCGTCGATGGAGAACTCGATGCCGCGTGTGGACAGAGCGGCCATCTGTTCGGTGACGTTTTCGAGGTTGCGCATCGCCACCGATTCGGTGACTTCGATGTGAATCAGCCTGGGGTTGATGGAGTAGCGTTCAAGCATGGCCATGAGGCGGCCGGCGAAGTCGACGCGCATGACGTGCAGTCCAGAGACGTTCACGGCGACTGGCGCGAGCGGGACGCCCTGGGATCTCCAGATGAGAAGCTGGCGGCAAGCCTGCTCGATGACCCATTCGCCGAGTGGAACGATGAGCCCGGCCGCTTCGGCCAGAGGGATCAGCTTGGCCGGGCTGATGACGCCGATCTCCGGATGATGCAGGCGCAGCAGGGCCTCCATGCTGTGCAGGGCGCCGTTGGCGCCGAAGATGGGCTGATAGACCAGACGCAGACCCCCTTCGTTCATGCGCGTGAGCAGATAGGTTTCAATCTCGACTTGTTCTTCGGCGGCCTTGCGCAATTCGGACGAGAACCAGAACGCGCGGCCCGGACCCGCGGCTTCGACCTGCGTACGGGCGCTCTCAGCGCCCCGCCACAAAGCCATCCCATCGACGCCTTCTTCCGGTCCAAGAGCCACGCCAATATTGATTGGAAGTTGAATTTTGTAGCCTTCGAGGAGAAGAGGTTCGTCGAAGGCTTCGGTCAAGTCGCGCACGGCCTGCTCGGCGCTGATGGCGCTTTTGAGGCCTGTCATGACGATGGCGAACTCGTCTCCGCCGGTGCGCGCGATGATGTCCATCGACCGCATCCGCGTAGAGAGAATTTGAGACACGCGCTGGATGCACGCATCGCCGACCCGGTGGCCGTACATTTCGTTGATTCGTTTGAAGCGGTCGATATCGAGCGACAGGACGGCGATCTTTTCGCCTGATGCAGCGGCGCGGCGCCACGCGTTCGCGAGCAGATCAGGCAATGATGTGCGGTTGGGCAGCCCGGTGAGACGATCGTGTCTGGCCTGGTAATCGAGCTGTTCCTGCAGTACTTCGCGTTCCGTCGTATCGATGGCCATGATGAAGCGACAGCGCTTGCCCTGAAAGAAAATGTCTTGAGCAGAGATGTCCATCGGGAAGCGGCTGCCGTCTTTGCGGACGTGGCGTGAAGCACAGTGGGGCTTGGTTTCCGAGGACTCGATGTCAGTTAAAACCACCGCATGAAAATCCGAATGCACTATGTCGGTGACTTTCAGGCTGAGGAACTCATCGCGCGTGTAGCCGTGCAGATCGAGAGCGGCCTGATTGACGGCGAGGAATTTGAGAGTGGCGATTTCGGTGATCCAGAACGGCTCCGGATTGTGGTTAAAGAGAAGTTGATAGTCGTCGCCAAGTCGTCGCGCGGCGCGCGTGTCTTCTTCGATGACGACGAGGATCATGCCGACAGCTACGAAGAATTTTGGAACATTCCAGACTTCGCGGTCTACCTCGAAGTGGGGAAAGAGCTGGGAGAGCCAATAGGCGACCGGAAAGACAGCGCCCCAGGCGACGAAACCGCCGATCATGGTTTTGAGAGCCGTGGAGTTACACCAGCCGTTGGCGAAGAAATCGATGGCCGCTATCCAATAGATCTCGCAGAGCAGGGCGTAGATGACGATCTCCGGCTGGTTGTGGAGGATGCCGTTGAGCATCCACGCGCCCAGCGGAATGCACACGGCGATCGAGGCGCGAACGAATTGAGGACGGTGCTGGCGCGCCGTGAATACGAGTGCAACGGCCAAGGACTGACGGGCTACGACGACGAGGGCCAGGAGCCACGCCGGAGAGTGGCCGGAGATGGCGAGGTTGAGCGACAAGATTGTGAAGAGGATGAGCACGCCGGCCATCTTCCGGACGATTCCGCCGGGCGAGCGCTGCAGGGCGGCCGAGTAGATGAAACAAGTTCCGGCGAGGGCCAGCGCATCGATGCTGAGGCAGGACTGAACGATCTGGGCGGATGCGCCAGAAGGCTGCCAAAGCTCCACCACGAAGTGAGCTACGATCCACAGCCATCCAGCGGTCCAGAGATGGAGGCGCAGGTCTCTGCGTCCCTGGGACATCGCGAAGAACAGGAAGACGAACAGACTAAGAATCGAGATGTTGACCAGAATCTCTTGCATATCACTCGCAGGCACGCGGCGAATTTCGAGCGCTCTGACTAGCCTGAATGCAGCGAACGATGACAACGGTTCCGTTGTTCGACACATCCAAGCCAACAGCGCGGTTTCGTAGCCACGGAATTGGAATCTTCCAACCCATCGACGACAATTGGATGGCCCCTGAGTCCAAGGGAAGAAGGACGAGTTTCTTTCGTACTCTTGAGCTGTGAAGTTATGTCCCAGGTTTGGGCAGATTCGATGGGAAGCTTGTTCGAGGAGGGCGAGTTGGCATGCGACTCCTCTTTTTCATTGCGATTGATGCTCCGGACCCGCTTTTTCATCGACTGCGCATTGACCGGCGCAACGCTTCGGGGCTACTATCCGTTACGCCTATGCCAACCACAGGCTTCAGTGCAGGGACGGGTCGCATGCGCCTGACGGCAGTGGTGTGCGCGGCGGTTCTGGCGTCGGGATTGGCCGCGTCAGCCCATGCGATGCCGCGCGGCGAACGCCACGAGGTGCGTCATGAGATCGATCATCTGGAAGATCACTGGCGTGAAGCACTGCTGAGCAACAACGTGGCCGCGATGGACGCTCTGTTGGCCAGCGATTACATGGCGATCACGTCTAGCGGAACGCTGCAGTCGAAAGACGAGACCCTGGCCAAGCTGCGCACCGGCGCGTTTCATATCAAGTCGCTCGAGATCACCGACCGCAAGGTGCGTTTCTATGGCTCAACAGCTCTGGTGACGTCCCGCGCCGAGATCAGCGGCGCCACGCCGGAAGGCGACTTGAATGGCAGCTTCCGCTACACGCGCGTCTATGTCCGCGATCCAGGCGGCACGTGGCGCATCGTGAGCTTTGAGGCCAGCCGCATTCGCGACGAAGGCGACCACAAGTAGGCGCGCGGATTGGGCCGGCTTTCGGACCGTGGTCTTCACTCTCCACATCTTTTGTTTGCATCAGTCGGCGCGGGTCGGTCGGGTTCAGCCGGGATCGGCAGGCGAAAAGTCCGGGCCCGAGAAGTCGGGGCCTTCGGGGCTGTCCCGGCGGCTGGCCACCAGCTCCGCCATGCGCAAAATCACAGGCAATTGCGCGGAGGCGTCCCAGCTAACGACAACGGAATCGGGCGAAGGGCCGAAGGTGAAGCCAAGACCTTGAATTCTGTTGCGCTCGAACTCTCGCAGAATTTGGGCCCCGGTTGCGTTTAAGCCGTCGAAGCGGATGACGCCGGAGATCTTCATTGAGTCCCCTCCTTGCCGAATTACCGGGGGAGCCCGCATGCATGTAGTGAGAAACGAAAAGAAGCCGGACAATCCTCTTCGTATCAGCGCCTTTCTTTTCTGATGGTTTCAGGCGGTGAACAGTGGTTGAAGTTGAGTCCACGATGGGGGCGGCGCAATTGAGCCTTGAGACGAGACCTAAAATAAAACAATGCCCGAACTGCCCGAAGTGGAGACCATTGCGCGCGGGGTTCATGAACGTGTGCGCGGCGATCGCATCGCCGATGTGTGGTTCGGATCGCATCGCGAGCCTTTCAAGACGCCGGCGGCCACGCAGGCCAAGGGCCTGGAAGGCCGCGCGATCGTTGGAGTTGAGCGCATCGGCAAACATATTGTGGTGCGCCTGGGTTTATTTGCCAAGACGCCAGCGGGCAAAGGGCGCAACATTCCAGGAGCCGAATGGGTCGTTCATCTGGGCATGACCGGCCGGTTGCTGGTGACAACGCCCGATGCGCCTGTGGCCCCGCACACGCACGCGCGGCTGACGCTGGCGAGTGGACGCGAGTTGCGATTCGTCGATCCGCGACGCTTTGGGCGGCTCGAGTTTCGGGACCTGGAGCGCAACGGCGGTTTTGATGCGCCTGGCGCGGAGCCGCTACGCATCGAAACAGAGGCGTTTGCGGCATTGTTTCGCGGGCGGAAGCTGGCGATCAAGGCGGCGCTGCTCAATCAGAGCCTGTTGTCGGGCGTAGGCAACATCTACGCGGACGAGAGTCTTTTTCGCGCCGGGATCAGGCCGCTGCGGCAGGCTGGGCGGCTCACGCGCGCCGAGTTAGAGAAATTGCGCGTGGCTCTGATCGAGGTGCTGCAGCATGCGATCAAGCTGGGCGGCTCTTCGGTTTCCGACTATGTGGACGCGAATGGCGTGCGCGGCTTTTTTCAGCTCGAACATCGGGTGTATCAGCGGACGGGAGAGCCATGTTTGGTTTGTGGGACGCCCATCAAGCGCGTGGTGGTGGGTGGACGGAGTACACATTACTGTCCCAATTGCCAGAGATAGATAAAACAGGAACAGGGGTCAGGGAACAGAAAATCAGGAGCGCAGATCCAACGCATCTATGGTTTTTTAGAGAACGACGACTTTCGACTACGGGATTTCAGACCAGCAGCGCATCGAAAAGCGTGTAAGTTGTTTAAAACAAGGAATAAACCAAACGGCACGCTGATTGCTAATTAGTAAGCGCCAGTGATGTACCGGCAGCTGGAAGATTCCGGCGAGCCCACAAAAAAGCAGGCGTCCGGCAAGAGCATCCGCCAAGAGCGGCCCTAATCAAGGGAAGACCGGCCAGATGAGCCTGCGATAGGCGCGGTGGACAACCACCGGCCATGATTTGCTGGGAGGCCAGTGACCAGCACGGGAAAACAAAACGCCACTCCTTGCGAGTGGCGTTTTGTCCGTCCGGTCATCTTTTTGTCGTTCTCCCTATCCGGTTCGTTTCGTCTCCGTTGATTACCGTCGTTCGTCTTTTCCGGGAGCGCGTTGCGCGGGCACTTGCGTCCTGGAACGGCACGCGGTAGTATCGAGTTTGCCTATCAAAGCGGCTGACGCCACCCGAAAGGGAGTGAAAGCTCGCCGCAGATGAAGGAATTCTTCGCCAGCCTCCTGGATTTTGAGTAGTCCGAGTGCGGCGAATGCCCCAGGAAAGGGCATAACCCATAGAATCGCAGGCAGCGCGATACCGTCCTTACAACCGGAAAGAGTTGTTGTCAGGTTTTGGAATATCAGGCGGCTGGAGCGTTTTTACAGTTGCAACACCCGCAGGGAGCTAGTCCGCGTTTGATGGTAGTGACGAGAAGAAACGCACCCGGCGTCAAGGAATTTCACTCACTGTGAGAGAGACTTATAGCTTCGCGGAAACCGCGACGGGCTGCGTGTGAACCAAGTGCACGTAGCGGTTTCGGCTTCAGATAGGAAAAAAACGGGCCAGCCACCACTCCCCCGTCCTCACCGACGCGTGGCGGCCATGGGCAGCAGCTCCGGCCATGGATGTCTGCGGCCCGCAACGCAAATGCACACTAGAGAAATGCACCAGGAAGTGCACGCATGACGACAGAACCGACCCAGCCCCAGTCAGAGATGGGGCCCGCTCCGGCCAACGGCCTGGGGCCGTCGCAGGGGCATCGCCGCCGCCGGCGCCGCCGCAAGAACAAGTCCAGCCAGCAGGGCGCTCCGCAGGCGCAACCGGGAGCGCAAGCTCCGCAGATGCAGGCTCCGCCTCCACCGCAAGCCCCGCAGGGGCAGAAGCCGCAGCAGCCTCGCCAGAATCAGGGACGGAAGAAGAAAAAGTTCTTCCAGAAGGGCAGCGGCGGCCCAGGCGGCCCGCAGCCCGGCAACAGCATTTCATCCCAGGGCAACGGCCGGCGCAAAGACCGCCAGAAGGGTCCACGCATGTTTGTGGGTCCGATGGATCACAGCTATCGCGCCGCCAACGGCAATGTGGAAGATGGTCCGCCGTCGACGATTCAGTTGAACGGTAACGGCCATAACCACGGACACAGCCACGGCGGCCATTACGCCGATGCGCATCAGGCAGCTCCGGCCGCGGTGCGGGAAGACGCGCCGACGCGCATTGTCTGCTTTATCGAAGATCTATTTTTCCAGGCCAAGATCCAGGAGACGTCGCGCAAGCTGGGCATCAAGGTGGAGTTCGTGAAGGGCGGCGACAAGGATAGCGTTGCACGCATCATCGACGCGCCTGAAGCGGGCAAGCCGACTCTGTTGGTGTTTGATCTGAACAATCTGAACGCCAAGCCTATGACGCTGATTCCGAAATTCAAGGCGAAGTTCAAGAAGGCGACCTCGATCATCGGCTTCCTGAATCATCTCCAAGGGGATTTGAAGTTGAAGGCGGTGGAAGCGGGCTGCGACACAGTGATGCCGCGTTCGGCCTTCTCGCAGAGCCTGCCGAATTTGCTTCGCCGTTACGGATTGGAAGAGGAAGACGAGTACAGTCCGCAGCCGATGTAAAGGCAGAGATCAGTAGTCAGGGATCAGATGGCAAAAGCGCACTCGAAGTTTGAGTGCGCTTTTGCTTTGAGCCTACTGATCACTGATGACCGAAAAACTGTCATCACCCCGGCGGCCAAGCCATCGCTCTGCCGCCCACCAGATGCACGTGCAGATGATCGACGGTCTGGCCGCCGTCTTCGCCGGTGTTGATCACGACGCGATAGCCTTTGGCCAATCCCTTCTTACGTGCGAGACTGGCTGCGACCCATAGCAGGTGACCGAGCAGCGCGGGGTGTCCTTCGCCGGCTTCGGCGAGCGAGACCAGATGCTCACGCGGAGCGATCAGCAAGTGGACTGGCGCTTGCGGATGAAGGTCTGCGAAGGCGTAGCATTGATCGTCCTGGTATTCAGCTGTTGATGGGATGCTTCCTTCGATAATTTTGCAGAACAGGCAGCTCATGACCGCACCAGTGTACAGGAGCCGTGTTCCTCAACCTGCAGCTCTGTTTTCTCATCCAAGGGAGACAGGGCCCTGAACGAAAGGCGGTTTCATGGCTGCGGGAAACCTCCCCGATTACGACACGGATGTGCTGATCGTTGGCGCCGGGCCGACGGGGCTGGTGCTGGCGTTGTGGCTGGCGCGGCTGGGCGTTCGCGTGCGCATCATCGACAAGACTGCGGAGCCTGGCACAACTTCGCGCGCTCTAGGCGTGCAGGCGCGCACGCTCGAGTTCTATGCACAGCTTGGAATCGCCGATGCGGTTGTATCTGAGGGCCGATGGGCAAAGGCGGCGAACCTGTGGACCAGCGGGCGACGCAGAGCGCACATCGAATTTGGCGCAATTGGCGCGGGCCTGAGTCCATTTCCCTACGCTCTGATCTACCCGCAGGATGAACACGAAACACTGCTGATCGCACGCCTTGTTGAGTTGGGCGTCGTGGTGGAGCGGCAGACGGAGCTGGTGGGATTTCAGCAGGCCGATCGCGCGGTGCGTGCGCAGATCGTGAGGCCCGATGGGACGAAAGAGTTCAGCAGAGTTGGTTATGTCGCCGGATGCGATGGCGCGCACTCCACCGTGCGCGAGCGCATCGGCATCGGGTTTCCGGGCGGAACCTACGAGCACTTGTTCTACGTTGCGGACGTGGAGGCCGACGGCGCAGCATTGAACGGCGAGCTCAACATCACATTCGATCGCAATGATTTTCTGGTGGTGTTTCCCCTCAAGCAAGATGGCCGCGCGCGGTTCATCGGCACAGTGCGCAGCGAGCAGAATCAAACCGGCGAACTGAGATGGGACGACGTGAGCAAGAACATGATCGATCGCCTGCGCCTCGCGGTCCGGAAAGTAAATTGGTTTTCAACCTATCGCGTGCATCATCGCGTGGCGGAGCATTTTCGTTCCGGGCGTATTTTTCTTTTGGGGGATGCGGCGCATATTCACAGCCCGGTGGGCGGCCAAGGCATGAACACCGGAATCGGCGATGCGGTGAACCTGGCGTGGAAGCTGGCAAGCGTGCTGCGCGGCGCCAATCCTCGGCTTCTGGATAGCTATGAGCAAGAGAGAATCGCGTTTGCGCGGCGCTTGGTGGACACTACCGACAAGGCGTTCACGCAGGTCACGAGTTCACGCGCCACAGCGCGTCTGGTGCGGTTGCAACTAGCGCCGCTGGTTGCGCCGTTTCTTTTCTCATCGCAAAAAGCACGTCTCTCGCTCTTTCGGACGATCTCACAGATCGCAATTCAGTATCGGGGCAGCGCCATCAGCAGCGGAATTGCGGGCCGCGTCTGGGGCGGCGATCGCTTGCCATGGGTCAACATGGACGATGGCTGCGATAACTTCGCGCCGCTGCGATCGCTGGACTGGCAGGTGCATGTGTACGGCGAGGTCAAGCCGGAGATCGAGACGCTGTGCAGCGAGCGCAGGTTTGCGCTGCACGTCTTCGCGTATGGAGCAGCTACGCAACACGCAGGGTTGCGTCGGAATGCGGCGTACCTTGTGCGGCCCGATGGCTATGTGGCGCTGGCGTCGCCGGATGGCCAAGCCGACAAGATCGCGGCGTATCTGGACACGTGGTCGCCTTATCCATTGCATGCGAGTACGACGAGCTGACGGCTAGCCGATACGACCTATGTTGTAGCGCCGCCGCTGATCAGCTCCGGACCGCTAACGGGAGTCTTGACGCTGGTCTGGCCGCCGCCGCGTCTCTTGGCTTCAAGCAGGGCGCGATCGGCCAAGTCGATTAACGCAGCGGCGCCGACGCGAAACTCCGCATCGCTGACGCCGGCGCCGACGCTGACGGTGAAGCGGCCGCCCACTGGAGAGGCGCGATTCTGCAGTTTCATGTCGGCGATTGCGGCATGAATGCGGTCGGCCATTGCCGCGGCCCCATTGGCGCCAGTGTCCGGCAGCAGGATGAAAAACTTGTCCCCGCCATAGCGCGCCACCAGATCGTAGGGGCGCCGGGTTTGCGCTCCCAACGCACGCGCAACGCTGACCAGGCAGAGATCGCCATAACTGTGGCCATGCTGATCGTTGAGGCCCTTGAAGTAGTCGAAGTCGACGACCAGGATGGAGATCGGCTTCTTTTGCCGCATCGCGCGGCGTCCCGCCTGCTCGAGAGCCGCATCGAAGCGGCGACGGTTGGACAGATTGGTCAGCGGATCGAGTTGCGACAGTTTCTCGAGAGTGGCGTTCACCTGCAGTAGATCGCGTTCTCGCTCCAGCAACAACGCCTGGCCGGCGAGATATTTCCTCTGCAAAACACCTGCTTCAAGAGCCTGCGCCACCAGCAGCAGAAAGATCGAGCTCAGCGCCAGAACCGGAAAGCGCACCGTGACGGCGGCGGCGAGCGTGAAGACGCCCGCGCTGAGAAGAATCGGCGAGAGCGAGCCAAGCCACACGCGAACGCGCTCGGTGTGGACGCGTTGCTGTTGCTCTTGCGTGAGGGGCAGATAGAGCGCCAGGCCCGCAGCCACGCAGAATGGAATGCTCCACAACAGATCGAAGAAGTTGCCCGCCTGGAGATTCCAGCGGAGTGTGGCGTAGTCCATCCCCAGCTCCACGGGCATGTAGGCGACCAGGAAGGCGAGAATCGATGCGATCACGCGGCGCTCTTCCTGTGAGGACCATGCGAAGTAACGAATGGACGTGAGCAGGACGAGAAGAGCGCACTCAGCCGCATAGATGCTCCTCATTGCAGACGAGGCGGCCTGCGGCGTCATCGGCATGAGAAACAAAAGAGCCCAGGTAAGCACGATCGCCAGGCCCATCTGTGCGCAGTTGAGCAGGAAGATCGAGAGATGAGGCTCCGTTTCGCGCGTGGATGAGAGCGCCAGCAAAAGCGGAAAAGCGGCCACGACGTAGATCAAGTCAGAGGGATCGACGGCGAGACTGCTGGCGGCGCTGGGCGGCCCCAGCAATGTGGCGACCAGATGCGCCGAGGCCCACAGGCCCTGCCCCATCGCCAACCAGCGCAGCATCGAGCGTTCGTGGAGAGGGACGCGTTCGCCCCGTAGCCATGAGCACGCCGCAGCCAGAAGCGCTGTGGCCACGGTAGCGAAGCGCGAGGCGGCGATTGCATGCGGCTGCAGCACAACGAGCAACACCGCGTGCAGCGCCACCGTGGTCGCTACGGCTAGAGCAAACGCTCCGCGAAAGGGGACGCGCGCGCGGGGTTGCATGTGGATGGGCGCGTCGACAACGACGGGATTTACGGGTTCAGGCGCCAAAGGTCTTTCCCATTATCCCGCTTGGACGCGGCGCGACCGACAAAGAGTTTTCGCGATTCAGCTGGTGTGGTCGAGAATGATCTTCCAGCCCTGCGGACCCTTGCGCCAGACGAGCGAGAAGATGCCGTCGTCTTTCTTCGCCGCGCCGTGGGCCGCGCGCTCGAGATGAAACTTGCCTGTGACGAGGGCGATCTCGTTTTTCCCGCAGCCGTCGGGAAGAAGGCGGACATCAAGATCGCTGTAACTGAGCGTCCCCATCTGTTCCCGCGTGGCGTAGTTTTCCTGGTACCGCTTGAGGATGGGCTGGTAGCCCTTGCGCACGGTGAGCCCAACGAAGGTGGTTTCCTCAGAGTCTTCATAGGTCTGCATGAAGGTGGGAATATCGCCGCGATTCCACGCATCGGCCTGCGCCTGCATGGCCGAGCGGATTACGGCTTCGTCTTCGGCAGCCTTTTGTGCGGCAACCGGCAGGCATGCGCCGATTGCGAGGATGACCAATAGGACCATGCGCCTCATGAAGCGGTCTCCGAATCCGAGGAATAATTTTGCATCCAGCTTACAATGATCTTATGGCCTCCACCGCTGCAGAATCGCCGTTTCGCATCGTGCACACAGTGTGTTCGCATGATTGCCCCGACTCCTGCGCCGTGCAAGTAACGGTGGATGAGACCGGTCGCGCGGTCAAGGTGCAAGGCGACCCCACGCATCCCGTGACGCAGGGATTTTTGTGCGGCAAAGTGGCGAAGTATCTCGATCGCGTGTACGCGCCGGACCGGATTCTGTATCCGATGCGCAGAAAGCCCGGAGCGCCCAAGGGCCCACGGCCCCGTGGGAAGGAGCACGACGCGTTCGAGCGCATCTCGTGGGATGAGGCGCTGGGCGCAATCGCCCAACGGCTGCAGCAGACGAGCGATGCCTATGGGCCCGAGTCGATCCTGCCGTACAGCTATGCCGGCACGATTGCCGTGCTGGGCTATGGATCGATGGACCGGCGCTTTTTTCATCGCCTGGGCGCGAGCCAATTGGACCGCACGATTTGCGCGGAGGCCGGCGGCGTTGCCTGGAATCTGGTCTATGGAAAGAAATTCGGTACGCCGACAGAGGATTTTCGCCTGGCTAAGCTGGTTCTGGCCTGGGGCGCGAACATTCACGGCAACAACATTCATCTCTGGCCGATGATCGATCAGGCGCGGCGCAATGGCGCGCGACTGATCGTGATTGATCCCTACAAGACGCGCACGGCCGCGCTGGCGGACTGGCACATTGCCATCAGGCCCGGCACAGACGGAGCGCTGGCGCTGGGCCTGATGCATGTGATTCTGCGCGAGGGGCTGGAGGATCGCGCCTACATCGACGGAATGACGCACGGCTTCGCGCAGCTTGCCGAGCGCGTGCGCGACTACACGCCCGAACGCGTAGCCGCATGGACGGGCATGACACCCGGAGAGGTGGAGCAGCTTGCGCGCGAGTATGCGACGACGCGGCCCGCTGCGCTGCGGATGAACTATGGCGTGCAGCGGACGGAGAATGGCGGCACGGCGGTGCGCGCGATCTGCATGCTGCCGGCGTTGACCGGCGCGTGGAAATATCGCGGAGGCGGGGCGCAGCTCTCGACATCGGGAGCGTTCGCGTGGAACAAGAAGGCCGTCGAGCGGCCCGATCTTGCGCTCGCTTCTCCGCTGAAGCGCCTTGCGCGCGTGGTGAACATGAGCGCGCTGGGCCATGCACTGACCGAGCTGGGGCAGAAGCCTGAAGATGGACCCGAAGTGCACGCGCTATTTGTCTACAACTCGAATCCTGGCGCCGTGGCGCCGAATGCGAATGCAGTGCGGCGCGGGTTGATGCGGCCCGATCTGTTTACCGTAGTCCACGACCTGTTTTTCAACGACACGACGGACTACGCGGATTACGTTCTGCCGGCGACAACGTTTCTCGAACACACGGACATTCAGGGCGCGTACGGCCACTACTTCGTGCAGTTGTCGAGCCAGGCGATTGCGCCTCTTGGCGAATCGCGCTCAAATGTGTGGCTGTTCTCGCAGTTGGCGCAGCGCATGGGATTCATCGAAGAATGCTTCCGCGATACGCCGGAGCAGATTATTCAGCAGGCGCTCGGCGCCGGCGAGGATGGACAAGCGACCAATGCGGGCATGGAGCACATCACCTTTGACGATCTGAAGCGCGACGGGCATATTCCGCTGGCGTTTCATCGCAATCCTGATACGCAGCCTTTCATGCCGTATCTTTCAGGAACGCTGCCGACACCCTCAGGCAAGATCGAGTTTTATTCAGAGACGCTGGCGGCGCAGGGACTCGACGCGGTTCCGGCTTTTATCCCATCCACAGAGTCAAGATGGGGTAAAACTGCGGAGCAGTATCCGCTGGAGTTTTTGAGCCGCAAAGCGGACAACTACATGAACTCGACGTTCGCGAACCTCGATGGGCATCGCAAGATGGAGACGCGCAAGACGCACATCATCGAAATGCATCCTGTGGATGCGAAGTCCCGCGGTATTTCGGATGGAGATGAGGTGCGCGTGTTCAACGATCGCGGATCGCTGCGGCTGAAGGCGCATGTGAACGGCAGCGTGCCTGCGGGCGTGGTAGCGGCGCAGCTCGATTGGGCGAAGATGCATGGCGATGGCGAGAACGTGAACTCGCTGACGAGCGAGCGCCTGACCGATCTCGGCGCAGGCGCCACCTTCTACTCGACCCTTGTGGAAGTAGCAAAAACTGTAATCACAAAGTAATTGGGCGTTTTCCTCAATCGCCATCTTCCTGATTCACAAAAATGCAGGTAGACTGGGCTCATCCGCACAACGAGTCCTTTCCAGGCCGCATGTGCGTGTGTCTCCGTGGTTCGGATAACGCGGGCTCCAGTTGTATTTTTCGTTAACAGCCGCCTGATGGCTCCCCTTTGTGGGCGGCGCTCGAAAAAAAGGACATCACTTCGCACATCAGATCGCGATTGTTGAGCGCGGCGGGCGGGCGAATTGCCTTGTCTGGGGCATGTCGCACACAGATAAGGACAACGGAGGATCTCTGATGACCATTGCATTCTGGATTTTCTGCGTCTCTGCTCTTGCTGTTCTGCTTGCCTTCAGTCTGGCGATGCGGCGCAAGGGGCAGATTTCCACCCGGGCCGCGGCGAGTTATGTAAAGCACGGCGCGCTCGTGGTGGATGTGCGTTCGCCGCGTGAATACAACGCCGGGCATTTGTCGCAGGCGTTCAACTTTCCCTTGGACGAGTTGGAAGGCTCCGTCGCGCAGCGGGTCAAAGACAAGAGCCGAGTGATCCTGGTCCATTGCCGCACGGGTTTGCGCAGCAAGAAGGCCAAAGAGCGCCTGGCGCGCATCGGGTACACCAACGTGTTCGTTTTGGGTTCCTATGCGCGCGCGTTGAAGATTGTGACTGGGCGAGCGCTGTAATCTGAACCCCGGCATGAAGCCCGCGTTCACGCTCCGACTTGCGACAGAAGATGACATTCCCGCATTGCATGCGCTGATCGAGGCGTCGGTGCGCGGTTTGCAGGCTGGCGATTACACGGCCGCGCAGATCGAAGGCGCGCTGGGCACGGTGCTCGGGCTCGACACGCAGCTGATTCGAGACAAGACATATTTTGTGGCCATCGCGCGGGAGCAGCCGGGACGTCTGGCCGGATGCGGAGGCTGGTCGAAGCGCAAGACGCTGTTCGGCGCCGATCGCGGGCCAGGACGAGAACCGGAGTTGCTCGATCCGGCGGCTGATGCGGCCAAGGTGCGCGCCATCTTCGTGCATCCTGACTTCGCGCGGCGCGGATTGGGGTCGCTGATCCTGGCGCGCGTCGAAGAGGAAGCTGTTGGGGCTAGATTCACGCGATTCGAGATGGGATCGACGTTGACCGGAGTTCCGCTCTACACGCTGAAAGGCTATGCGGCCGCTGAGCGCGTGGCTGTGCCGCTCAAGAACGGCGAGGCGTTGCCGATCGTGAAAATGATTAAGAGCGCGATCTGACGTTTTCGGCCCTACTCAAACACGATGAGAATATTCATCACGTGCGCGTCGGTGTCGGCCATGCCCTCAGCGCGAGGATGGATGGCGGGCGCGCCGGGCGCCGATTTGGGCGCATTGGCGGTGAGCCACTTCTTGAGCGCTGCGGGGTTGTAACGCTTGCCCGCAATCTGCGACCAGGCCGTGAGCAACGTCTTGCTTGCGCCGGGAGTCGGTTCGGCGCCCTGCAGCGTGAGTTGGCCGAAGA
>DATHNJ010000305.1:0-13208 GCA_035486155.1 Occallatibacter sp.
AGAAAGATGACGCCGGAGATGAACACTGCGCCGAGCGCAGTCTGCCATGGGATGTGCATCTTGAGGCAGACCGTATAGGTGAAGTACGCATTGAGTCCCATGCCGGGCGCGAGCGCGATGGGATAGCGCGCGAGCACGCCCATGAGGATCGAGCCGAATGCCGCCGACAAACACGTCGCGGCGGTCACCGCAGGCAGCGGTACGCCTGCCGCGGCAAGAATCGCCGGATTGACGAGCACGATGTAGGCCATCGTGAGAAACGTCGTAACGCCGGCCAGAATTTCGGTGCGCCAGTTCGTCCCCAGATGGGTGAATTCGAAATAGCCTTCGAGGCGTTTAAGCATGGGTGGGAGCTTCTAGAAGATCACAGATGCGACATTGCGCAAAGAGATTTGTGTGCATGATCGCCAGGATCATGGCGGATTCACATCGTCACCAGAGCGCTTTGGTATGCTCTGAGTTCGTCCGCAGAACGGCGGGGACGCGTGCGGCATCTTCCTTACGTGAGCTGTTTCAATCACAACTTTTTCCAACCCAATTCAGGAGCAACGAAGCATGCCTACGTTTAGAACGAAGGACGGCACGGATATTTATTACAAGGACTGGGGCGCAGGTCAGCCTATCGTCTTCAGCCATGGATGGCCGCTGAGCGCCGACGCCTGGGATGACCAGATGCTGTTCCTTTCGTCGCATGGTTATCGCACCATTGCGCACGACCGGCGCGGCCATGGGCGTTCGGATCAGCCGTGGAACGGCAACGACATGGATACTTATGCCGACGATCTGGCTGAGCTGATGGAGAAGCTCGATGTGACGAACGCCGTGCACGTGGGCCACTCGACCGGCGGAGGCGAAGTGGCGCGCTACATCGGGCGGCATGGATCGAAGCGCGTGGCGAAGGCTGTGCTGATTGGCGCTGTGCCGCCGTTGATGCTGAAGACCGAGGGCAATCCGGGCGGGCTGCCGATCGAGGTGTTCGATGGCCTGCGCGCGAACTTTCTGGCCGATCGTTCGCAATTCTTCAAGGAATTGACGGCGCCGTTCTATGGCGCGAATCGCGAAGGCTCGAAGGCGTCGCAGGGTTTGCGCGACTCGTTCTGGCTGCAAGGCATGCTGGGCGGCGTCAAGGGACTCTACGACTGCATCAAGCAGTTCTCGGAGACGGACTTCACTGCCGATCTGAGGAAGATCAACGTGCCGACGCTCATCATCCATGGCGACGACGATCAGATTGTGCCGATCGCCGATTCGTCGATGCTATCGGCGAAGCTGGTGAAGGGCGCCAATCTCAAGATCTATCCCGGCGCGCCGCATGGGCTGTGCTCGACACATAAGAATCAGGTGAACGAGGATCTGCTGGCGTTTATCAAGGCATGAAGGTTTGGGAGTGAGGATTCGGCCCGCATTCAGCGCTTTGTGCGGGCCGAAGTTGAAAAGTAACATGCTTTCTCTCGAAGCCGCCGTATACGATTGCGATTATGAAACTCATGCTTCTTGGATCCTCAGGGCACGCGGGAGTCATCGTTGACGCTATTGAAGCGTCCGGCCAGCACGAGATCCTCGGCTATCTGGACGATACCCTGGCCGCGAATACCGTCAAGCGAGGGTATCCAGTCATGGGTGGGTTCGCGGATAGAACCCACTTTCCGGGTGTCGGACTGGTGCTGGCGTTCGGAGATAATTTCAGTCGCCGCAAGATAGCTCGCAATATTCCTGATGGCGTATTTCCGTTGATTCAGCATCCATCCGCAGTCGTTGCGCGGTCGGCTACGATCGCACGTGGAAGCGTTCTTCTCGCTGGTGTGGTTGTGGGCGCCGGTAGTAAAGTCGGGGAATTTTGTGTCCTCAATACTCGCGCTTCGCTCGATCACGATTCCGTCATGAGCCCATTCTCAAGCCTCGGCCCCGGAACCTCCACTGGAGGCCTGGTTGAGATTGGAGAATGCTCTGCGGTTGGGGTCGGAGTATCGATTTCCGATCGAATTCGGATTGATGCGCATTCGGTGATTGGAACGGGCGCCGTTGTTGTGCGCGATATTCCCGATCACGTCGTAGCCTATGGGGTTCCGGCGCGTGTTATGCACTCGCGACAAGAGGGCGAGGGGTACGTGGGAACAAATCCAAGGCTACAAACGACGCACTAGAGCAGCTTCGCTGCGTCCTTGGCGAAATAGGTCACGATGAAGTCGGCGCCCGCGCGGCGAATGCCAATCAGCGATTCCAGCATGGCGCGATCACGCTCGAGCCAGCCTTTTTCGAATGCGGCGTGGAGCATCGAATACTCGCCCGACACCTGATAGGCGCCCATGGGCACATCGAAGCGTTCGCGCGCAGCAAGAACCACGTCGAGATAAGGCATCGCCGGCTTCATCAGGATCATGTCCGCGCCTTCTTCGAGATCGAGTTCGATCTCGCGCAACGCTTCGCGCAGATTCGCTCCGTCCATCTGGTAGCTGCGGCGGTCGCCGAACTGCGGCGCCGAGTCTGCGGCTTCGCGGAAGGGACCGTAAAACGCCGAGGCGAACTTCGACGCGTAGCTGAGGATCGGCGTCTCGCTGAAACCGTTCTTGTCGAGGTCTTCGCGCATGGCGGCGACGCGGCCGTCCATCATGTCGCTCGGCGCGACGATGTCGGCGCCGGCGCGGGCGAGGCTGGTTGCCGTGCGGGCGAGCAGAGAGAGAGAGGGATCGTTGTCGACCGTGAAGTCGTTGCCGGTTTTCTTCACCACGCCGCAGTGGCCGTGACTGGTGTACTCGCAGAGGCAGACGTCGGCGATGAGGACGAGCTTTTTGCTGGCGCTCGATTGTTTGAGCGCGCGCAGCCCCTGCTGCACGATGCCGTTGTCGTCCCACGCGCCCGTGGCTTGCTCGTCTTTGGCGTCGGGCAGGCCGAAGAGCAGCAATCCGCCGATGCCGAGCTGTGCGGCTTCCTCGGCCTCGCGCACCGCTTCATCGATGGAGAGATTGAAGACGCCGGGCATGGAGCCGATCGCATTGCGCACGCCTTTGCCGGGGCAGAGAAACAGAGGATAGATGAAGTCGCCGGGTTCGAGCGTGGTCTCGCGCACCAACGCGCGCAGCGATTCGGTGCGCCGCAAGCGCCGCATGCGATTTTGCGGAAAGGGCATGGGGGTATTTTACGAGAGTAGAGCGGAGTTAGCGTTGTTAGCGGAGTCAGCAAAAGCCAGGCGCTAACTCCGCTACACGCGCGAAGCGCGTCTAACCCCGCTAGCTCAGCTAACTACGCCAACTCCGCTCAAAGCTGGTCATAGAGCGTGGTGTTGCGATAGCCGAGCAGTGTCACCAGCGTCCAGATGCCCAGGGCCGTGCCGATCGGAATTTTGATCAGCGATACGATAGCTGCGGCGATCGCGACCACCCGGCCCCACTGGGTTCGCTCCATCAAGCCCCAGCCGGCGATCAACGCCAGCGCCGAGCGGACGATCAGAATTGACCAGGCGAAGCGTATAAGCGCTGGCCCAAACCACCAGGGGGAACCAAATCCATGGCCCCATGGGCCGAATCCGCGATTCAAGAAGGAATGCGCGAAGGCCATGCCGACGAAACCCAGAGCCAGCGACAGTCCGCCGTAGATAAACCAGACGATGCTGAGGGCACGCACACGGCTGGAGTAGTTCTGGACCTGAAAGCCGAAGTTGGGCACCAGCGGAATAGGGGGAACCGCCGCCAATACCGGACGACCGCAGTTGGCGCAAACCGGCTGGCCTGCCGCCAAAGCCTGACCACATGCGCTGCAAAACATGGTTGCCGCCTCCGAATCGCGTACAGAGAGTTATACGCGATGAGGCGAGATTGTGTTCCGTAGATTGGGTGAGGCAGCAGGGAACAGGGATCAGAAGCGGAGTCAGCGGCGTTAGCCGCGCTTCGCGCGTGTCAGCGGAGTCAGGTCCGAGCGTTTTACCGATGTCGCGAACATGCTAGCCTCACTTGCTCTACTGACTCCGCTAACCCCGCTTCTCTAGCGCGTGGGCGCCGGCGTGCGTTGCTTCTCCCAGCGCTCTTCGTGGCGGTCGTCGCGAAAGATCAGCCCTGTGATGCGGCCCTGCGGATCGTGTTCGACTGCAATGTGCGTCAGGCTGGAGCCGTTGGGGTAGAAGAGCGAGGAGAGCGATTCGGCGGACAGCTCCATGATCTCGCCGTGGATGTCCTTCTGATAGAGCTGATCGGCCTGCCGGAAGATGGTGACGGCTAGCGTTCCGTGATCGTCCAGATAATCGCCGGCGAAGCTGTCCAGTTGGGCAGGCGTCAGGCGCATCGCGGGCGGGTGCAGAGGAATCACGACGCGCTCGGCGTACGGCCCAGGGTCCTGCTTGGGATCGAGGCGATGCGACAGAAGCCAGCGGGGCAGATCGGGCTCGTTGAAGGCGCGGAACCAGCAGTCGTGCCTGAGGCTCTGATACACCCAGTAGCGAATGTGACCGCCGGAAGCCTTCAGCGCGGCGTACATCAGCTCGTCTTCGCGCACCGGAACGACCCGATCGTCGCTACCGTGGAAGGTCCACACGGGCGTATGGCCGATGGCGCGCGCGTATTCGGCGGGAAGCGTATTGGCTTCGTGCCAGCGCTCTGGCGCGTAGCTCCAGAAGATTCCCCCGGCGGCGATCGCGATGGCGGCCCAGCGGGTGGGATAGGCGCGCGCCAGCTCCCAGGAGCCGTATCCGCCCAGCGAAAGCCCGGTGAGATAGGTGCGGGCGGCGTCGGCGTGGAACTCGGCCGTCTCCTGATCCAGCGCAGCCATGGCCATGGCCAGCATCTCCGGATCGGTCCAGAAATGCTCCTGCGGGCATTGCGGCATCACGATGATGAACGGCCAGCGTTCCGGATGGTCCCGAACCGACGAGGGCAGGCCGACCTGCGTCTGCCACATCCCTTCCTCGCCGCGCTCGCCCCGCCCGTGAAGAAACAGAATGATCGGCCAATGCTTATGGTCGTCACGCCGAAAGTCCTCCGGGAGATACACCTGGAAGTGATAAGCCGTTCCGTGCAGTTCCAGGTTGCGATTCAGGAATCCGGTCTCCTGAAAGTTCTTGGGGTGAGATATATGCGGGTCGAGGCTGGCGCCAGCGCAACTAAGCGCCGATCCGATCAGCAGGAGGCAGGGCGCCAGAGCTCGCGTAAGGCCGTGCATACGTTTTCCCATCATAATGCCCGGCTTTGGGTCGTTTTCCCGTCAATCCCGCCTCGGGAAGGCCGCCAGGGTCTGCTCCAAAGTGATGTATCTACAGAGTTTCTTTCGTAATTCCTAACAAATTTCTTACGAACATGCGTGAAACAATAAGCGTGGCAAGAGGAACCAAACCCTGCAATGAGCCAACTGGAGCCCGGAGAACAACTCGATCACTACCGTATTGATGCGGCGGTCGCGCGCAGCGGTATGGCGGTTCTTTACCGGGGAACAAATCTCGAGAATGGCCAGCAGGTCGCCATCAAAATTCCTCATGCAGAGATGCAGGCCGACCCGGTCCTCTTTGAGCGCTTCAAGCGGGAGGAAGAGATTGGCCAGTTGCTCGACCACCCTGGCGTGGTGAAGACCTACAACAGCGAACAGCGCAGCCGCGTCTACATGGTGATTGAATGGGCCAGCGGCCGTCTGCTTCGTTCGATCCTGAACGAAGAAAAGACGCTGTCGCCGGACCGCGCCGTTCGCATCACGCTCAACATCTGCGAAGCGCTCGACTACATGCACAAGCACGGCATCGTGCATCGCGACCTGAAGCCGGAAAACGTCATGGTCGACGAAGATGACAATATCAAGCTCATCGACTTCGGCATCGCCATGAAGGAAGACGCACGCCGGCTGACGTTCGTGAACCTTTCAGCTTCGCTGGGCACGCCGGATTACATCTCGCCCGAGCAGGTGAAAGGGCAGCGCGGCGACCAGCGCAGCGACGTCTATGCCGTGGGCATCATGCTGTACGAGATGCTGACCGGCCAAACCCCGTTCCAGGGACCGAATCCGCTGGCGGTGATGAACGAGCGGCTGCTCATGGATGCGCCATCGCCGCGTGAACTGAACTCGCAGATCTCGTCGGAGCTGGAAGAGATCATCTATCGCGCCCTGGAGCGCGATCCGCGCCATCGCTACGGCACAGCGCACGAGATGATCTGGGACCTCGAACATCAGGATCAGGTCGGCGTCGAGAATCGCGGCGGCCGTTCCGTAGGCCGGCGCGGCCTCAACAAGAACTTGATGCTCTACACAGGGATGGCGCTTGTGCCGGTGATGCTGTTTGCATTGATGCTGCTGCTGGCCAAGCATTAGCTGCAAAACCCAATCGTTCTTGAAATTCTCTTTTAGCGCACCTTTACTAGAGAATAGGACGTACTGCGTCCTGCAGGCGCATCCTTTGCCAGGATTCCTTTTTTGATGAGGTCCTCGATATCGCGCAGCGCAGTATCTTGAGAACATTTTGTAAGCTTCGCCCACTTCGAAGAAGTCAGCTTGCCCTCGAAACCATTGAGTAGCTGGTTGGTCATGCTGCGTTGCCGGTCGTTCAAGTCTGTTGCGGCGAAACGATCCCAGAAGCGGGCCTTGTCGAGCACAGCAGCCAGAATCGTTTCCGACCGCTCGAAGGCGCGCCCAAGACATGCCAGAAACCACTCGAGCCACGGCGTAATATCGAGATCGCCTTTTTGTGTTGTTTCGAGGATCTCGTAATAGGCTCTCCGCTCCTGCCGAATCTGCGCCGACATGCTATAGAAGCGTTGCGGGCTGCGCTCCGAGCGCGCCAGCGTCATATCGGCGATCGCGCGCGCGATCCGGCCGTTGCCGTCTTCGAACGGGTGAACAGTCACGAACCACAGATGTGCAATGCCCGCTTTGAGCACGAGGTCGATGGAGCGTTCTCTTTCAAACCAGTCGAGAAATCGCTTCATCTCCTGCTGAAGGCGCCGAGCTGCCGGCGCTTCATAGTGAATGCGCTCCTTCCCGATGGGCCCCGAAATCACCTGCATCGGGCCTTTTGTGTCATCGCGCCACGCGCCTATCTTGATCTTCGATATTCCGCTTCGGCCGGTCGGAAATAATGCGGCATGCCAGTCAAACAAACGCCGCGCCGTCAACGGCCGATCGTAGCGCTGGGTCGCATTCAGCATCATCTCCACCACGCCTTCGACGTCGCGGTCGGCAGGCGTCAAGCCGCCGATGTCGATTCCAAGCCGGCGGGCGATCGAGGAACGCACCTGGTCCCGATTGAGCTTCTCTCCCTCGATTTCGCTCGATTTGAGGACATCCTCGGTTAGGGTATGCAATATAGCTTCGGTCCGAAGCTGAAAGCCAAGGCCCTCCATGCGACCGATCAGGCGTCCTTGCTGGTGCCGCGCCTCGACCAGAGGCCGGGAGATGCGCTCAATATCCCAGTGAAAATCCGGCCAGTCAGGCCGTTCGTAGATGTATTTTCCTTCTCTTATTCTCCGCATATTCTGCGGAGAATATTACCCCTAATCTCCGCACGATTCAAGTCTAATTTCCGCAAAAGATGCGGTGATTAGTTGCCGTAATCTCCGCATCTTTGCCTCCAGGTGGACGCCTGGAGGAAGATTTACGCCGGAAGCTGCTTCAAAATCCTGCGCGCCCGCCGCGACCACGGCCTCTCGCGCCGCCGCAAATACGACGGCATCGTAGGCTCTTTGTCGATCACCTTTTGCGCCCACTCGCGCGCCTCGCCGCCCCGGCCTTGCGCCGCAAGAAAGTCCGCAAAATTCAAATACGTCTCTGACAGCGTCGACGTCACGGTCACCTTGCGAAAGAGCGCCTCGGCCTTTTCCGGCTGGCCAGTCAACGCGTAGACGTGCGCGAGCAGACCGCCGGCCCGATAGAAATCGTGATTCGGATCTTTGGTCACTACTTTCTCAAGATCAGGCAGCGCCGCCGCCGCATCGCCCAACATCGCCGCGCAAACCCCGCGATGATAGAACGTGTCGAGCGTAGTGGATCGCGCGGCAATGGCCTTGTCGAAGGTCTCGCGCGCCGGCTGCAGCTTACCGTCTTCCATCAGCAGTTCGCCCAGCTCTTCATAGTTGCCGGCGGAGGGATTGTCGCGAATAGCAAGCTCGAGAGTTTTGATGCGCTTTCCGCGCGAGATGCCTTTGAAGGATTGATTCAGCAGCCCAAAGTCAGGAACGATCTCCGCGAAGATATAAACCAACGCGCCCACCGGCCCGAGAAACAGGATGATGTAAAGCCAGTACGTGTCGGGTCGGCGGCGGATGAAATGGATAATAGCCGCGGCCTGGAGCAAGAGACCCCAGGGATAAAACAGGTGTGAAAGGATGCCCATGCAAGTAGTTGGTTCGTCGCCTGATTATAAGTAGATCTCAGTGCAAGCCGTTGTCCAACTTTCGGTGAATTGTATAGAACATAAATACCGCTCGCGCTCGAATCATCGAAAGCTCGCACTTCGCGATTTTGCTCATCGATACGAGTCGTCCCGGTGCACCACAAACTCTGGGTACGCGCCGCCGCCCAGCTCATGCAGGTCCATGCCGATGCGCTCGCCATCGGGCTCCACGCGGAACGGGACTACGCGGTTGAGCAGCGCGAAGAGCAGATAGACGATCGGCAGAATCAATCCAAGCAGCGTCGCGATGCCGATCAGTTGCGCCAGAAACTGCCCCGGTTGCGGCGCGAACAGACCTGCGGCGATCAACCCCCAGAGGCCACTGGCTGCGTGAACCGAGACGCCTCCGGAAGGATCGTCGATCGAAGCGGCAAGCTCCAGAAACTCGACCAGCAGCGGCGCCCCGATACCGGCTACCAGCCCAACAAAGATCGCGCCCAGCGGCGGCGTCAGGCTGGCGCAAGCGCTCGACGTCACCAGCCCCGCTATCCACCCGTTCGCGCAAAGGCTCGCATCCGGTTTGCCGAAGCGCACGCGCGTAATGATGAATGTAGCCACCACGGCTGCCGATGCGGCGAGCAGCGTGTTGATGGCTGTGAGCGGAAGAGCCGCGGGGGCCGCGTCGAGCCACAGAACCGCGCCGGCCATATTGAAAGCCATCCAGCCGACCAGCGCCAGCAGACAGCCGAAGAGAATATAGACGGCGCTGTGCCCCGGCATCGCCGTCGCCAAGCCTTCTTTAGGAAACTTGCCGCGCCGCGCGCCGGTGATCCAGATGACCGCCAGCGCGCTGAATCCGCCTAGCACGTGGATTGCGCCCGCGCCACCGATGTCAAGAAATCCCGCGCCGAGGCCGAAGTTCGCGCCAAGTTGCGCCAGCCAGGCGCCCCCCCAAACCCAGTGCGCAAAGAAAGGAAACGCAACGACAGCGAGCACCGCGGCCAATGCGGCGCCGGCGGTCAGCCGCAAACGATCTGCGCCCGAGCCCCACGGAATCAGCACGGCCAAAGCCAGGGCAAGAAACTCGAAGAGCGCGCCGAGCTGCGCGCGGGCCGGCGTGTTGGCGAATCCACTTAAGACAAGCGGGCCTGTGCCTGCCCAGTTCCAGGGCCTGCCGAAGATCAGCAACACATGGCCCGCGCCTGCGGCGCCGTCAGCGATCGTCGCCCCGATCAGTGCGAAGGCCAGGCTGGCCGCGGCGATCATGGTCAGGCAGCCGAGCAATGACTGTGCGGCTGAACGCGATCGTCCCAGACCGGTATTCAGCAGAGCCACGCCCGCGGGCGCGAGCGAAGCAAGCAGCAGCAATCCCAGCGTGAGGCCAAACCTCGGATCGTAAAAAGGCAGGACGCCGTTTGCGTTCATCATCGGCGCTCTCCCGACATGTGTCCACGCACGGCGACGACCAGGCCCATTGCCTCAACAGCGAGACCGCATACGACAAATGCGTTGCGCGAGGCCGAGGCGGGGAACAAAAGGATCGCCGCAATGCAAAGAAAGAATCCGGCCGGCATCACGAGCAATCCCGCATATTTCATGTTCCGTTCCTTTTCGGCTTCGCTGCCGCGGGGTTGGGAAACGCCGCGCAACGTTGGCCGCATATTCGATAGACAATCCCGCTCCGGACCCCGCGTCCGCGTGGAAGTTCGCGATATGAGACTGAAAATGGGCTGGACGAAATGTCCTTACGAATTCTAAAGCAATTGGCGGCTACGATCTGAAAGAGGGACTGCGATTTTCTCATCGCGTCGCGCCTCACCAATTTACCGCATTCATCTCGCTGCATTCATTCGGAGGTTGGATTGGCAACTCTTCTCAACCGGCTGGTCTCGAACCCGCTGGGCATGTTTGGTCTGCTGGCGTTCGCCGCTGCGTTCGAAGCATGGGGCGATTCGTTTTTCCAGACCAGTTTTTACCGCGCCTCGGGATTTGGCCGTGTACTGGCGTTCCTCGCTGGGACCGCAGTGCTGGCCTGCTACGGATCGGTCGTGAACCTGCCGCGCTGGGACTTCGGCAAATTGCTCGGCGTCTACGTCACGCTCTTTTTTGTTGTCGCGCAGATTGTCGCCTGGGCCCGGTTCGGGCAGACGCCCACCACTTCCATCTACGCCGGCGGCGCGCTGATTGTCATCGGAGGATTGGTCATTGCGTTCTGGCGCGCGTGAGTTAGTCTGCTTTCCATGATTGTGAGAAGATTGCGCGCCTCTTTGGCAGTCGGTTCGGTTTTGCTGTCATTTTCCGCTTCGCTCGTCTATGGGCAGCGTGTTGAGGTTACGGTTTCGGCCGATCATCCGCTGACCGGGCATCTGATTGTGGTCTTCTCCAAGGACGACAAGGCCGAGCCGCGCATGGAACTCGAGGAGACCTACGAATCGGCGCAAGGATTCGGCGTCGATGTCGATCAGTTGGCGCCGAAGCAGCCTATCGTCGTCGACGCGACGACCTTTGGCTATCCCCGCCGTTCGCTCGCCGATCTCGATCCGGGCGACTACTTCGTCCAGGCGGTTTTTAATGTCTACGAGCAATTTCATCTCGCCTCGGGCAAGACCGTATGGCTGCCGCCGGATAAAGGCGAAGGCCAGCACTGGAATTCAAAGCCCGGCAATCCGTACAACAAGCCGCTGAAGATTCACTTCGATCCGAAGTCGAAGGAGACGATCAAGCTCAATCTGGATCAGGTCATTCCGCCCATCGAAGGGACCAAGGACGACCCGCTGGTCATCGCCAAAAAAGAGCCCGCTGCAAAGTGGCTCAAGTACATGCGCTTTCGCAGCGAGAAGCTGAGCCGGTTCTGGGGACGCGACGTCTGGCTCGGCGCATGGATTCTGCTGCCGGACGGCTTCGACGAGCATCCCGATGCGAAGTATCCGCTGGTCGTCTATCAGGATCACTACTACGCCGGTTTCCGTCCCGCGCAGTTCCTCGCGACGCCGCCGGATCCCAAGTCGCCGACCTATCGCCGCGAGCAAAATGGCTATCGCTTCTTTCAGGACTGGACCTCGGGACGATTGCCGCGCGTGATCGTGGTCTACGTGCAGAACGCGAATCCTTACTACGACGACTCGTATGTCGTCGATTCGGCGAACGTCGGTCCCTACGGCGCGGCGATCAATGAAGAGTTGATTCCCGCGATCGAGAAGCAATATCACGGCATCGGCCAGGGCTGGGCTCGCGCGACCTTCGGCGGATCGACCGGCGGATGGGAGACCCTTGCGACGCAGGTCTTTTATCCGGACATGTACAACGGCGCGTACGTTGCCTGCCCCGATCCGGTCGATTTTCACGGCTACCAGAACATCGATCTCTACAACGACCCGAACGCCTTTGTGCGCAAAGGAGACTTCGGCGAAGTTCCCATTGCAGCCGACCGCAAACCCGACGGCTCAGTGATTGCATTGACCGGCGATGAATATGCCTTTGAGCTGACGCTCGGAACGCACGGCCGCTCGACCGAGCAATGGAACATCTGGCAGGCTGTGTATTCGCCGGCCGGCGATGATGGCTATCCTGCCCAGATCATCGACCCACGTACAGGCGCCATCAACAAAGATGTCCTCGCCTACTGGCATGATCACTACGATCTGGCCGCGATTCTCAAGCGCGACTGGCCGACGCTCGGACCCAAGCTCGAAGGCAAGCTGCACTTCGCGGTCGGCGACGGCGATACTTACTTTCTCAACAACGCCGTGCACCTGCTGCAGCAACAGCTCAACGAGACACGCAATCCGCATTCGGATGCGACGTTCCAATACGGTCCCGGCATGCCGCATTGCTATACCGGTGGCCCATCCGAGTACACGATGCAGCAGAACAATGCCGACTGGACGCAGCGCGTGCTGCCATTGATGGTGGAGCACATGCTTGCCACCGCGCCCGCGGGGGCGGATGTGAAGTCATGGCGTTACTGATGGCATGCGCATAACCAATTAAGCACGCGTCATCCACAGGGCCTCGCTCGATGCGCAGGAAGCACTGGGTCCCATTCTTAGAGCTTTCTCACAACATGCATCCTTTCAGAGTTATAGAAACGTTTCGCATCGCGAAACTTTTTGCCAATTGTGTCGCTTCGCACCTTGCAGAATGAGCCCCTACTGCTATAGTGATTTTTCGGGATTATCCGATACAAAAGCTGCTGCGAAAAAAACGATAATGACCGCGCAAGTGTGATCTTCGATACAGCAGGCGCACTGCGGTATGACAACTTAAGGAACACGAAGCAGGAAAGCATTCATGGCGCAGATATTCGATCGCAGCTCCAATGCTTTGGCTCGCATGAGCCTGGTGTTGACGGGGCTGATAGTGATCGCACTGGGTGTCACGCTCGATGAGTTACAGCGCTCTCCATGGGTAACCCGGCAGGGACAGCGGCCGGAACAGCCGGTGCCGTTCAGCCACAAGCATCATGTGCAGGGGCTGGGACTGCAGTGTCAGTACTGTCACGTCACGGTTGAGAAGTCGAGCTACGCGGGCATTCCCCCCACCAAGACCTGCATGAACTGCCATGCGCAGATTTGGACCAACGCGCAGCTTCTGCAGCCGGTGCGCGACAGTTGGGCCACGGGCCAGTCGCTGGTGTGGACCAAGGTGCACGACCTTCCCGACTTTGCCTACTTCAGCCATGAGATTCACGTGAACAAGGGCCTGGGTTGCTCGTCTTGTCATGGGCGCGTGGATATGATGCCTCTGATGTTCGCGCAGAATTCGCTGCAGATGGAGTGGTGCCTGGACTGCCATCGCAACCCGGCGAAGAACCTGCGGCCCACCAGCGAGGTTTACAACATGGCGTGGCAAGGCCCTTCGAGCCGCAACAAGGTGCGGTGCGTGCCCACTGGAAAAGGCGCGGCTGGAT
>DATHNJ010000306.1:0-37477 GCA_035486155.1 Occallatibacter sp.
TTGTCAGTGGACAGTGATCAGTGGTCAGTTTTTCTGACCGGCGGTCCGACAGCCGATAGAAAAAACTGATCACTGACAACTGACTACTGATCACTGAATTTGAAAGGTTTTTCACCATGCGCCATCGCAATGCAGGAACCAAGCTCGGACGCAACACCAGTCATCGCCGCGCTCTGTTGCGCAACCTGACCACATCCGTCCTCATCGAAGACCGCGTCGAGACGACTGTGGCCAAGGCCAAGGCTGTGCGTCCGCACGTAGAAAAGATGATTACCCTCGGCAAGAAGGGTGATCTCCACTCGCGCCGTCAGGCGCTCAGCTTCCTGATGACCGACAAGGTCGTCACGCGGCTTTTTGACACCGTGGCCCCGCGCTACGGCGATCGTCAGGGCGGCTATCTGCGCATCGTTCGCACCGGCTTCCGCAAGGGAGACGGCGGCGAAACAGCCTTCATCGAACTGCTCGGAGCGGAGAAACAGCTCGAGGCCAAGCGCGAGAAGCGCGAAGAGGTCAAGGCCAAGAAGCGCGCCGAACTCGAGAAGCAGCTCGAAGAGAGCAAGAAGGACGAAGAGGAAAAGGGCGGAGAAGAAGCCGCCTAGGGGACGTGCCGGGCTTGCTGTCCGGGCGTTCTTTTCTTTGTTCTGCAAACACAACGGGCGTATCTCCTCTCGCGGGAGATGCGCCCGTTGTGTTTGCGATGCGGGGAAGAGAGCGCGTACTTGCGAATAGAAACTTCTACCGGATATATTACTGGTTATAATGTAAAGGAGGCCGCCCATGACGCAGACGTCGCAAAAACGAGCTATCGCGAATTACCGCAGCCGTCTCAAGAAGCGAGGCGTCGCGCGTTTCGAAGTTCTTGGCCTTGAGTCGGATCGCGAATTGATCCGTTCGCTTGCCAAGCGGCTTGCGCAGGATGACCCGGAAGGGTCGCGCATTCGGTCAGAAATTCGGCGCACGGTCGCCGAGAAGCCAGCAAAAAAGGGCGGAATACTGGCAGCTTTGAGGCGTTCGCCGCTGGTTGGCGCGGACCTGAACCTCACTCGCTCGCACGAAACCGGACGAGATATCGAGCTGTGACGCGCTATCTTCTCGATACCAACATTCTCGGCAATGTCACAAAGTCTGCTCCCTCGCAAGCGCTCCTGGCATGGATGGCCGATCAAGCGGATGACTCCTTGTTCATCTCTTCTATGGTTGTTGGCGAGATCTGGCGCGGAATTTATGAACTTCCGCGAGGAAAAAAGCGCCGGCAATTGGAAGATTGGTACTCAGGTCCCGAAGGCCCGCAGGCATTGTTTTTGGGGCGTGTACTACCCTTCGATGAGAAGGCCGCGCTCGTATGGGCAAGGCTGATGTCGGAAGGTACCGCGAAAGGAAGGCCGCGCAGCGCGCTCGACATGATCGTCGCCGCAGTCGCGGAGTCCAACAACTGTATCCTCGTCACGGACAATGAGAAGCATTTTCAGGGCATAGAGTTTTTGAATCCGCTCCGCTGACGCCAGCTTTTGCGCCGAATTAGACCGCACGAGCGCACAATCAAGACATGTTTGTCTCCGGAACAACTCGTGCGTTCACCGGTTCACGGCCGGAGGGCATGTGCGGTCGGCGCCGGGACACTCCCCTCCCCACCCCAGTCGAACCGGTAGGCATTGAGACGAAGGGGCGCAGAAGCGTCTATTCTCGCAGTCCGGAATAAATCGACCGACCGATTGTTCGTCAACTGGAAGCGGCAACTTATCGATGACGAATAAATTGGTTTCAGATCGAGGGGCGGTGCTTACTCGGTCCTTCGGGCGAACGGCAGTTCACTTAACGCGATCGATCCGGCTTTGCTTCAAGCTTCTGCTCCACGAGCCAAAGATTTGGAGGCTTGCGTCGCTGGGAGTTTTGTTCATCGTTTCTCTTTTTGGCGCCCGCAGCGCACGCGCTTTGGAGGCGGATACCGACGAGCCATTATCTGTGGTGCAACAGGTCGCCGATGAATGGAATAGCGGTCACGCTCCTTCAGCCGCCTACTTTGTTCCTTCCTTGACGATTATTGACGATACGCCGCCCTATCTTTTTCAGGGGCCGGATGCGACCAGGAAGTGGATGGAAGCATATAACCGCAATCAACCCAGAGAGTACGAAGGGACCCAAACGGCTCTGCATCTTTTGCGGCCGAAGCTTCTTGCGACAGACGGACCGCATGCCTATGTCGCGATTCCGGCGGAATGGATGATCTCGAAAGATGAAACCAACGGTAAGATTTTGCGGGGCGTAATCACGGCAATCTTGCAACAGGCAAATGACAAGTGGCGTATCGCTGTTTGGATATGGACGCCTGAGTAAGCGCATCGCCAATAGGTTAGATGGAAATCAATTGGGGCTATGCGGCTATTGCAGCGCTTCGATCTTCTTGCGCAGCGTCTGCGCGTCGAAGGGCGCGCGTACTTTCTGGTCGTTGTCGAAGTAGATGAAGATATCGCGGCTCGATTGCTTGGGTCCATCGGTTGCGCTGGCCTTGTCGCCATCTGTAGCTTCTTCTCCGCGTGACCAGGCGAGAACGCGTGTAGCCCATTCGTCGATTGCTTCAGGCGTGTATCCGCTGGCGTAGAGTTTTTCGCTGCCGTGCAGGCGGCAGTACATGAAGTCAGCGGTGATGTCGAAGAGGCGCGGCCACTGCGGCGTGTCGGCGACGACCAGCGCGACATGATGCTTGCGAAGAATCGAGATGAACTCTTCGTTGGCGAAGCTCTTGTGGCGTATCTCGACGGCGTGACGCAGCGGAGCGTCGTGTTCGACTTCAAGCCAGGTGCGGCCGTTCATGAATCGATCGTGATTGGCGCCGACGTTGGCGGCTTCTTTATGCGTGTGTGGAAGCAGCCTGAAGAAACTCTCGAAGAGTTCTGCTTCGAATTTAAAGCTGGGCGGAAGCTGCCAGAGCACCGGCCCGAGTTTTTTGCCGAGGCGCAGAATGCCCTGTGCGCAGAAGTTGGCCATCGGGCCTTCGCAATCTTTCAATCGCCGAATGTGCGTGATGAAGCGCGGAGCTTTGATGGAAAAGATGAAATCGTCGGGAGTGTCGTCGCTCCAGCTCTTGAAGCTGGGGGGCTTTTGCAGCGCGTAGAACGAGCCGTTCAACTCGATGCTGTTGAAGTGCGAGGAGGCGAATTGCAGCTCTTTTTTCTGCGATAAACCTTCGGGATAGAAGGTTCCTTGCCAGCCTTCATAGCGCCAGCCCGAGATGCCAATGCGAATATCCGCCGGAGAGCTCATGCGATCCGTGCCCGCCTTTCAATTTACCCGCTAGGATACAGATCAAACAGATCAATAGGCGAGAGCTCAACGAGCAAGGGGCGAAATCCCTTGCGAGACTTCGCCCCAGCTTTCTCCGAGTTTTCAAGAGACCCGGTTCGGAAACCGGATCACAACCTCTCGACACGGATTAGGTGATTCGTTCGAGCTCCGCCCGAGTTTCCCTCACTCGTCCGCCATCGCAGGTGTATGAGTTGAAGCGCCGACCCGCGTGAGTCTCGTTTCCGATTCTCTTGTTGGTCATTGATTCCTACTCTCTCCTTTAGGAAGAATTGTCTTCCGTTAGCACCGTTAGAGAGATGCAGCCAGGAGAGGGTTGTCAGCAATAGCGACGAATGTACAGAAAGTAACGTGGAAATCTAGATGGGCCTCTCAAGCCAGGTTCGCGATGTAAGTTTGAGCAGAATAAAGAAGGCGAACTGCATGAAGATCGCGCCGCAGCAATCAAGAACTACATCCCGCGCAAGGCCTGTTCGATTGGGTAAAAACGTCTGGTGAATTTCGTCCGCCGATGCAGTGAGGGCGGTTCCCAACAAGGCCAGCGCGGCGTTTTGGAAGAAGCTCAAGCGGGGCAGACTCATCCAGAAGGCGCGCAGCCATGCAAGCGCTACAAAGCCGTAGCCGATGAAGTGGCCGGTCTTGCGGATGTAGTGATGAACCAGCTCCCATCGTGCGCTGCCGATCGCTCCAAAGACGTGCTCCCAGACCCAGCGCAAGGGGCCCGAGGTGTGGTCGGCGCCAAAGGCTTCCGTCGACTCGGTCGCAATGACCGCGATTCCGATGAGCACCGGAAACCAGGCGCGGAGCCAGTAGCCAAATGTGCGTTCTTGAGTCTGCAAGAAATTTAGCCCTTTCTAGGAGCAATTATCCATTCAACGCGCATTTGTAAGGCGCATTCGTTCGAGAATGCAAACGCTTCCGTAACGGACGCGCTTTTAAATGCGCCGATCTGGCAGATTACTCGACGTGGTAGTTTGGCGCTTCGCGCGTGATGATCACGTCGTGGACATGGCTTTCGCGCAGACCAGCGCCGGAGATGCGCACAAACTGAGCCTTCTGCTGCAGGTCCGCGATGGTTCCGCAGCCGAGATAACCCATGCCGGAGCGCAGTCCGCCGACGAGCTGATAGATCATGGACTCGAGCGGCCCGCGATAGGGCACGCGACCCTCGATGCCTTCGGGGACGAACTTGGCAAGGCGGTTTTGGCCGTTGCGTTCGCGTTGCACGACGCCTTCAGTCGAGGCGGTATTGCCCGCCAGGTCGTCGCTGCTCTGGAAGTAACGTTCTCCGGAGCCCTGATTCATAGCAGTAAGCGAGCCCATGCCGCGATAGCTTTTGAAGCTGCGTCCCTGGTAGAGGATGGTTTCGCCAGGGCTCTCATCGACGCCGGCGAAGAGCGAGCCGATCATGACGGAGCTGGCGCCGGCTGCGATGGCCTTGGTGACTTCGCCCGAGTACTTGATGCCGCCGTCAGCGATGACGGGGATGCCGCGCTCGTGTGCGGCGCGCGCTGCTTCGGCGATGGCCGTGATCTGCGGCATGCCTGCGCCGGTGACCATGCGCGTGGTGCAGATCGATCCCGGTCCGATGCCGACTTTGACAGCGTCTGCGCCGGCGTCGATGAGAGCTAAGGCGCCCTCATAGGTAGCCACGTTGCCGGCGAGAAGGCCGACCTGCGGAAAGGCCTTCTTGACGGCGGTGACAGCTTCGAGAACGCGCGAGGAGTGGCCGTGCGCGGAGTCCAAGGCGAGAACGTCGGCGCGGGCGCGCACCAGTTCTGCGGCGCGCTCCAGGAAATCTCCGGTGGCGCCGATGGCGCCGCCTACGCGGAGACGGCCTTGCTCGTCCTTGCTCGCGTTGGGGTATTTCAGTTTTTTCTGGATATCTTTGACCGTGATCAGACCCATGAGCTCGTACTGGTCATTGACCACGAGAAGCTTTTCGACGCGATGCTTGTGGAGGATCAGCTCGGCTTCTTCGAGCGTAGTGCCGACCGGGACGGTGATGAGGTTTTCTTTGGTCATCACGTCGCCGATGGGAATGTCGGTGCGCGTTTCAAAGCGCAGATCGCGATTGGTAAGGATGCCGACCAGACGCTTGCCCCGGGTGACGGGCACGCCGGAGATCTTGTAGCGGCGCATCACTTCGAGCGCGTCGGAGATCATGTGATCGGGATCGATAGTGACCGGGTCGACGATCATGCCGCTCTCGGAACGCTTGACCTTGTCGATCTCACCGGCCTGCGCTTCGATGGACAGATTGCGGTGCACGATGCCGATGCCGCCGAGCTGCGCCATGGCGATGGCCATGCGCGACTCGGTTACGGTGTCCATGGCCGCGGAGAGCAGCGGCGTATTCAGCGTGATGTCGCGGGTGAGCTGTGTCTGCGTGCTGACCTGCGTCGGGACGACGTCACTGTAGGCAGGCGTCAGCAATACGTCATCAAAGGTCAGTGCTTCCGGCAGGTTTTTCGAGAGCATAATGCGTTGATGCGCCTGGCGGGCCGAAGATGCGAATCCTCGGAACGCAGGCGCTGTAACTATTGTAGCGGACCATCTGCGGTGGGGGGCGGACTTATACGCCGACAGGGAACGGCTTGGGGCTCGATTCTTCAGTGTCCGGTCCACCGGAGCGCCAGCGTTCGAAGCGGCCCTGCAGCAGGCTCATCAGGCCCGTGTACCAGTAGCCGACGACGAAGAGCACCAGAAACGGCGCGGTGAAGTAGTTGTGATTGGAGAAGGTGTAGAGAATCGCCAGGAAGAAGTAGGCGCCGAAGAGCAGCTCGATCCAGGGCGCGAGCACCAGGCGCTTGCGGTATTTGGCGGCTTGCGACTTCTCGCCCTTTTTCGCGACGCGATATTTCGGCGTGCGGACGAAGGCGCTTTTGATGCCGAACAGAGCTTCCATCACCGCTTTGGTGTTGGTTACGGTGAGGCCGATGCCGAGCGCCATCAGGAACGGCAGGTAAAGGAAAGTCTTCATCCAGGTCTTGGGGAAGAGCACGCGCTGGCTGCCGGCATAGAACACTGCGATGGAGAATGTCGATGCAGTAAAGAGTGGCACGTCGATCAGGAGCATCTGGAACCAGCCCTGATAAAAGCGGCAGATCATGGCGGGGATGAGCAGCGCCGACATGATGACCATGAGCGGATAGCTCATGTTGGCGGTGAGGTGGTAGACCGATTCGACCTTGATGCGCCGCGGCACATCGGAGCGGAAGAGCATCGGCAGGACCTTGATGCTGGTTTGGATCAGGCCTTTGGCCCAGCGCGCCTGCTGTGTCTTGAAGGCCGTCATCTCGATGGGCAGCTCGGAGGGGCATTCGATTTCGGGCAAGTATTTGAACTTCCACCCGGCCATCTGCGAGCGGTAGCTAAGGTCGGTGTCTTCTGTGAGGGTGTCGTGCTGCCAGCCGCCGCCGTCGGAGATGGCCTGGCGGCGCCACATGCCGGCGGTGCCGTTGAAGTTGAAGAAGTCGCCGGAGCGGGAGCGCGCGCCATGCTCGAGGATGAAGTGGCCGTCGAGGAGGATGGCCTCGATCTGCGTCAGCATGCTGTAGTCGCGATTCAGGTAGCTCCAGCGCGTCTGCACCATGCCGATCTCCGGCTGGCCGAAGTGGTGGATGACGTTCATCAGCCAGTCGGGCGGAGGGACAAAGTCGGCGTCGAAGATGGCGACGAACTCGCCTTTGGCGACTTTGAGTCCGGCATCGAGCGCGCCGGCTTTGAAGCCGTGACGATTGGTGCGATGGATGTAAACGATGGGGTGACCCAGGGCGGCGTAACGCTCGACGATGGCCGCGGCGACCTGCTGTGTCTCATCCGTCGAGTCGTCGAGCACCTGGATTTCGAGCTTTTCGCGCGGATAGTCCATGGCGCAGATGGCTTCGATCAGGCGATCGATGACGAATTGCTCGTTAAAAATGGGAAGCTGCACCGTGACGCGCGGCAACTCGTCAAACCGCTTAGGCGGGTTGGGATCGTAATTTTTGCGGTATTTGCGATAGAGATAGCAGAGCGTGTAGCGGTGAACGCCATAGAGCGCCAGAACGATCATTACGGCGAAGTAGGGGATCAGCAGAGCCAGATCGAACCAGTTCCAGTGATAGAGACCCTGGAAGGTCTGATCGGCATACTGCATCTTGAGGTAGTGCCGCAGGCTGTTTTGTGAGGCGAAGGCAAAGAAGGCTGCGCGCTGCGGCATATGGCTGAGCAGGCCGGCGGCAATGTCCAAACGGTCAACAAGACGGTCAGGGAGCGCGAGCAACAGGGAAAAGCCTCCGTAAAGCGTAGTCTTTATTGTAAGCGATTGAACAATTTGAGCTCGCGCCGGTTGCGGCGTTCTCGGCTGCAGGCGTAAGGTGAGCTCATTCATAGAAGCTTTTATCCAGGAGGCGTACGCACGTATGTCCACTGTTGCCAGTTCGCCCATTCTTGCCGCCATTGGGGGCAGTTTTCTTATCGAGTCGCGGACTCCGGCCGAGGTTTTCACTCCAGAAGATCTGAACGAGGAACATCGCCAGTTTGCCGCCACCGCGGCGCAGTTTGCGCGCGAGGAGATTCTGCCCGCGGCTGACGCGATCGAAGCGAAGAAGGCTGACGTGTTGGTCGGGCTGATGCGGAAGGCCGGCGAACTGGGATTTACGGGCATCGAGATCCCGGAAGAGCTCGGCGGGATGGGACTGGACAAGATCAGCGCCACGATCATTACGGATCACCTGTCGGTGCTCGCCAGTTTCTCGACCACATTCGGAAGCCATGTTGGCATTGGCGCGCTGCCGTTGATCTGGTACGGAACAGAGGAGCAAAAGAAACGCTACCTGCCCAAGCTGGCGACGGCGGAGTGGCTTGGCGCTTATGCGCTTTCTGAGGCCAGCTCGGGCTCGGACGCGATGAACATTCGCACGCGCGCCACGCTTTCGGCCGACGGCAAGAGCTATGTTTTGAACGGTGAGAAGATGTGGATCACCAACGCCGGCTTTGCGGATCTGTTCACGGTGTTCGCGAAGATTGACGGAGAGAAGTTCTCCGCTTTCCTTGTGGAGCGGACCGCGCCGGGGCTGAAGATCGGCGCCGAAGAGCACAAGCTGGGGATTCGCGGATCGTCGACTTGTCCGCTGATCCTGGATGGCTGCACGATTCCGGCGACGAACCTGCTGGGCGAAGCGGGCAAGGGACATCACATCGCTTTCAATGTGCTGAATGTCGGGCGGTTCAAGCTCGGCGTCGCCTGTGTGGGCGGAGCGCGCCACGGGCTTGGGCACATGATTCGCTATGCGAAGGAGCGCAAGGCGTTCGGAAAGCCGATCGCCGAGTTTGGGTTGATTCAGCGCAAGATCGCCGCCGCTGCGACGCAGCTCTACGCCGCCGAAAGCATGACCTATCGCACCGCGGGCCTGATGGAGACTGCGCTCGAATCGCTTGGCGAACAGCGGAATGAGTCGCGCGCGATACAGAAGCGCATCGAAGAGTACGCGGTCGAGTGTTCGATCCTGAAGGTCTACGCGTCGGAGATGCTGACGGTGGTGGCTGATGAGCTGATTGCGACGATGGGCGGCTACGGCTATGTGGAGGAGTATCCGGCGGAGCGCATGTATCGCGATTCGCGGATCAATCGAATTTTTGAAGGTACGAATGAGATCAATCGGCTGATCATCACCGGCTGGTTGATGAAGCGCGCGACCAAGGGCGAACTGCCGCTGCTCAAGGCGATCAAGGGCGTAATGGATGATGTGATGCAGCCGCCGTCGTTCGATTCTGAAGAAGAGTCGGGCGAGGTCTTAGCGCGCGAGGGCGAGACGCTGGCGGCGATCAAGAAGGTTGCGCTGTTTGCCGCAGGCGTGGCGAGCCAACGCTACATGATGGCGCTCCAGGATCAGCAAGAGGTGATGGCGGATCTTGCGGACATGATCTCCCAGGTCTATGCGCTGGAGTCGGCGTTATTGCGCGCGCGGAAGATGGCGGCGGGAAAGAAAGGCGCGGCGCATGCGGCTGCGGCGATGACGAGTCTGCTGGCCGACGAGAGCATGAACCTGGCGGAACATGCGGCGCGGCGCGTGATTGCGGCCTGCGCCGAAGGCGACATGCTGCGCACGCAACTGGCGATTCTGCGCAGGCTGACGAAGTTTACGCCCGCCGATACGGTGACGCTGAGCCGGACGATCGCAAAACACTGCATCGATGCGGATCGCTATCCGATGCAATAGGGCCGGTCGTTGTTTGGCCCTTGAGCAAATTAGCCGTCCGCTGCGCGGACGTAATCGCGAGTTAGCAAGTTAGCGGATGCATTCGAGCGCCCTACATTAGCCGCAACCGATCTGGCCGGTTGCGGCTCCATTCTCCGTGCTGCTCAGGCTGCGGTAGCTTTTGCGCCCAAGCTGACCGATTCGATGATGGCCTTGCTGAAAGCCGGGATGTCGTCGGGTTTGCGGCTGAAGATGAGATTGCCGGATGTCACCACCTCCTGATCGATCCAGTGGGCGCCGGCGTTCTTGAGATCGGTCTTCAGCGATGGCCACGATGTGACGGTTTTGCCTTTGAGCGCGCCCGCTTCAAGCAGCGTCCACGGGCCGTGACAGATTGCGGCTGTGGTCTTTCCAGTGGCGACAAACTGACGAACGAAGTTGACGGCCTTCGGATCCATGCGCAGATGATCGGGATTGATGACGCCGCCAGGCAGCACGAGCGCATCGAAGTCGTTGGGATTGGCGTCAGTCAGTTCTGTGTCAACCTTGACCGTGTCGCCCCACTCCTTGAACTTCCAGCCCTTGATCTCGCCGGCCTTTAACGACACGACGACTGTGGTCGCGCCTGCTTCATCGAGCGCTTTGCGCGGTTCGGTGAGCTCCACCTGCTCAAAGCCGTCGGTAGCGAGGAATGCAATCTTTTTGCCTTTTAGAGAAGTCATGTTTTTATCCTCCCTTTCGTTCTCAGGCTAGGACGCGGGGCGCTAAAGGCAGGTTGCCAGTGCGCGGAGGCTACAAGGAACGGGAGTCGCATGTAATTTTGTTGGCGCACACAATATGTTTTCTCGTCATGGGCAGAAGAGAGCTTATGCAGTCGCGAGGCAGCGGAGATAGCCTGCCTTCGCGTAGTCGAGCATGCGTTCGTCTGCGGTGACCAATGTGGCGTCGAGGTTGCGCGCTGTTGCGATCAGTATCCGATCTGCGGGATCGGGATGAACCTGACCTGATAGGCGCGTGGGGGGCAGACGCGTGCTGGCGACGGCGATGGCCGAAGAGAGCGGCTCGAGATGAATGCCCGGCAGGCTCAGGGCGGCATCGACCCAATCGCCGACGTCGCGCGCGAGCACGAGCCGCCCCTTGGCGACGAGCATGGCGATCTCCCAGGGAGTGATGGCGGAGACGCAGAGAAGATCTTGCGCGGCGGCGCGCTCAATCTGGTCGTAGACGGCGGCGGAGATGCGGTCTGAGTCGGTCAGCAGCCAGACCAGCACGTGCGTGTCGAGGAGCAGGCGCATTGATTGCCTAGCGCGCCGCTTCCCACTCATTGTCGAGCGAAGAGACGATATCGTCTTCGTGGAGCACAGAGCCCTTTAACGCGCCGCGCAGCGTCGAGGCCGGCGGCATGGGAACCAGGCGCGCGACAGGTTTGCCGAACTTGGTGATGACCAGCGGTTCCCGCGTCTCCGCCACCTCATCGAGAAGTTGGAGGCATTTGGCTTTGAATTCACCTGCGGCGATGGGCATTCAACGATCTCCATGGTCAAAGACTATGGTCATAATAACATGTCTTGGAGTGCAAGCCAGAATGATCCGGCTCGCTTCTCAGCAAGAGCTGCGAGCCGGTAAGTTATTGAGAATAAAATTATTATAAAAAACTTAGTCAACCACTTGGATTGTAAGCCGGACATCGGCCGGCACCGTCTGATTGTGGAAGCGCGCCGGATTGAAGCGGAATTGGTTCGCCGCCAGGAAGACCGGCATATCGAGAAAGGAAGAGCGCGATGAAATGAAGCGAATGCCCTGAGGGAACCCTTTTTTATCGATGTTCATTTCAAGAACAACTTCCCGGCGATCGGGTGGAATCTGGTCAAGAACCACGCTGATGGGCAATCTGACGCCGTTGGTGTGGCTCAGCGCGGGTGGGACAAATCCTGGGTTCAATGCAAATCCGCCGCTTGGCTCCGCAGAGTCAATTGATACGACAGCGCCAGCAGGCTGAGCAGCGAGCGCGGTTACGGGAATGCCAAATATGGCGAGTAAAAGACCAGCTAATGAAAGAAAACGCATATGAAATACTCCTCTTACTGTTAATAGACGAGTAAACAGTTATGCGGATTCCAGTGACATGTAAGCCAATAGTCAAGCAAAAGTAAAGATGTGCACGAGGCCAGCCGCTCTTCGCGAATCGGACTAACTTCCTTACGGCGCCGGAGTGGCTGTAGCGAGCACCTGCATGCTTCCGGAGTTATCCAGCGAGTCGGAGGTGAAGATGGTGGTTTCTTTCCCCAGAGGGAGCAGCAGCGCTGCCTTCCAGCGGTTTTGGCGGATGACCGGCTGATGGACGTTGGGGTCCAGCGCTTCGGCGACGCTGCTTATTTCGGCGGAGAGATCGAGGGAGAGCTGGCGGCCGTTTTCAACCACGTGCAGGATGTCGAAGTTGATGCCAACATCAATGTACTGAAAATCGGTGATGACCTTAGGGTTTGCCGAAGCGCCGGTGGCGATGGGGATGCGCGATCCGGTGCGAATCGATCCTGTGAAGTGACGGTCGGTGCTCACCGTCGTGGTGTAGGTGCGGCTGTTCACGGGCTTGTGGTCGGCGCCAAGCTCCTGCACCACAAAGACGAGGTGATAGAAGTGGGGCGCCGGTTCCGACGAGCTTTGCGCTTCCTCGGTTTTTGTCGTGTCCTGAGCGCTGCTGGCGTGCGAGAGGGCGAAGGCTAACATCACGATGCCGGCGATTGAAAAAAACTTGCGCATGGTTCTTACTCCTTGTCCTTTTGGGGCGGTTCGAGAGATGGAATGGAAATAGTGGCGATGCGAAGCGGCGCATCGCCCAGTTGCTGTGCGGCGATCAGGTCTTTGCGCTGCTCGGCGGTGGCGACGGAGACGAGACGGACGAGAGAGCGTTCTTGTGGGCTTAACGGCGTAGGCATGGGGAAGACCGCGAGTTTAGGTGCGGACGCAGGTTGCGCAAGGGCGCGCCGCACGAGGCTCTTGCGATGGAGCGGGACCGGCTGGATCGTTGCGACGGCTTCAGGCATGCGCGTTGCGCGAGTTTGCGGCGTTCGGCGTTCGACGGATGCCTGCGGGTTGGTTTTGAGCCGCGGCGCGAAGATCCAAACGAGCAGCAGGCACGTTGCGACGAGAGAGAATCCGCTCGCCCAGAGCAGCCGTGAGCGCCATGCTGGTCGAGTTTCAACTGCGGCATGTTGGGCGACGTTGTGCAGAATGCGTTGTTCGAGGCCGGAGTCCGGGCCGGGATCGGCATAGGAGCGCAGCGCGGCATCGAGCAGGAGGTCCATGTCATCAGGCATGGCGCATCTCCTGCGTGGCTGCGAGTTTTTGAAGGAGCATCTGGCGTGCGCGCTGCAACCGCGTGCGCACTGTGCCGTCGGGAATGCCGAGGATTTCGGCGATCTCGCGCGAAGTGAGCTCGTTGGTCGCGGAGAGTGTGAGCGGAACACGGAGCTCTTCGGGCAGCGCGTCGATCATGGAGTGAATGACCGCATGTTGGTTGGCTTCGAGCACGGTTTGTTCCGGACCGGGGCGCGGCGAGGCAACGTCAAAAGCTGCGCTGGAAGCCGACAGCGGTTCGATGGAGCTGGTTTTTGCCCCAACCGCGCCACGGCGCATATCGATGGCTGTACGCCAGGCCACGCGCGCGAGAAAGGCTCGCTCATTTTGCGCGTTCCGCCAACCGTGATTGCGATAGAGCTTCAAAAACGTCTCCTGCGCTGCGTCTTCTGCGTCGTGCGCGTTGAGAAGCACGGCGTATGCGACCTGAAAAACGAAGCGCGCCTGGCGATCAATGAGCGCCGTGAACTCCGCGTCTGGGCAGGTCGTCAAGCTCGCGCTCTCTCCTGGGACGGCTTTTTCAGGGGACGGCCTTTTCAGGTTCGTCTTGTCTAGCAGCTAAGACGGGCGAGAGACGGCGGCTGTTCGGATTTTTTGATGAGCAAGAAAAAGCCCGCGTCTGATGCGCGGGCCAATTAGGTTTGTGCTTTCCAGGTCTCTTCGAGACCTGGAAAGCACATTTTTAGTGTGGATTGAAGCCGCGCTGCGATTGACTGCGGTTACGCTTTGGCTGAGGTGAGCTGGCCGAGGTCGGCGGCCAGCTTCTCTGTGGTGAAGGCCTCGAGCAGGTCGCCTTCCTTCAGATCGCTGAAGCCAGCGACGCCGATTCCGCACTCCATGCCGTTGGTGACTTCGCGAGCGTCGTCTTTGAAGCGTTTGAGCGAAGCGACTTTGCCCTTGAAGACCTGTTCGCTGCCGCGCATGACCTTGATCTCCGAATCGCGGCGAAGGACGCCGTCCTGCACACGGCAACCGGCGATCGTTCCCACCTTCGGAATTCTGAAGACGGTGAGGACTTCGGCGCGGCCGATGTAGTTCTCCTTGAACGTGGGTTCGAGAAGGCCCATCATGGCGAGGCGCATTTCGTCTTGCAGCTCGTAGATGATCGAGTGCAGGCGAATGTCAACGTCTTCCTGTTGCGCAAGCTCGGCGGCCTTGCGCTCGGGGCGGACGTTGAAGCCGATGACGATGGCGTTCGACGCCGCAGCCAGCAGCACGTCGCTCTCGGTGATGGAGCCGACGCCGGAGTGGAGAACCTTGACGCGCACCTTGTCGGTCGACATTTTGACCAGCGAATCGGCCAGCACTTCGACCGAACCGGTGACGTCGCCTTTGAGGATGATGGCAAGATCCTTCCTCCCCGCCTGACGAATCTGTTCGGACAGATTTTCCAGGGTGAGGCGGGAGCTCTTGGCCAGTTGCGCCTCGCGCTCCTTCATCTTGCGGTATTGCGCCACGCTCTTGGCCTTGTCGCGATCGGCGACGACCAGGAAAGTGTCGCCGGCGTCCGGCATCGATTCGAGGCCGAGGACTTCAACCGGGGTCGATGGGCCGGCTTCCTCGATGGCGTGTCCGCGATCGTCGAACATGGCGCGAACTTTGCCGAAGGTGTTGCCGACAATGTAGCTCTCGTTCAGCTTCAGTGTGCCGTCTTGCACGAGCACGGTGGCTACGGCGCCGCGCCCGCGATCGAGCTTGGCTTCGATCACCGAGCCCACGGCCTTGCGTCCGGGCGTCGCCTTCGGCGCCTTGATGTCGGAGACCAGACAGATCATTTCGAGCAAGCCATCAAGGTTCTTGCGCTGCTTCGCCGAGACTTCGACAAACACCGTCGAGCCTTCGCCGCCTCCGGCCCACTCTTCGGGGATAAGCCCGCGGTCGGCAAGCTGCTTCTTCACTCGGTCGGGGTTGGCTTCAGGTTTGTCGACCTTATTCACCGCCACAATGATGGGTACGTTGGCTGCCTTGGCGTGATCGATGGCTTCGAGGGTCTGAGGCATGACGCCGTCGTCTGCCGCGACAACGATGACGACGATGTCAGTGACTTTGGCGCCACGGGCGCGCATGCGGGTGAAGGCTTCGTGGCCCGGCGTATCGAGGAAGACGATCTCGCGTCCGGAGGCCGGAGAGCCTTCTTTTGTGAACTTAACTTTGTAGGCGCCGATGTGCTGTGTAATGCCGCCGGCTTCGCCTGCAGCCACCTCGGTTTCACGAATGGCGTCGAGCAGCGAAGTCTTGCCGTGGTCGACGTGGCCCATGACGGTGACGACAGGCGCGCGCGGAACCTCCACGACATCGCTCTTGTCGGTATCGAGAACCTCTTCGATGGCCTCGTTCTCCAGCTCCTCTTCGTAGCTGATGACGTTGGCTGCGGCGCCAAACTTGGCGGCCACGTCCTTGACCATCTCGGCGTCGAGGGACTGGTTGACGGTGACGAAGACGCCGCGCATGAGCAGCGTAGCGATCAGGTCCTTGGCGCGGATTTCGAGCTTCTCGGCCAGGTCCTTGACGCTGATGCCCTCGGTCACGGTGATCTCACGCGTGATGGGAATCGGCTCGTTGCTGTACATCGCTCCGCCCATACGTGGCGGCGGAACGAAGCCCTTCATCGGGCCTTCCTTGGTCTTGGGGTACTGCTGACGCCCGCCGCGGCCTCTGGCATTGCTGGCGCGCTGGGCGCGAGGCGCTTCCGTCGGTGGAGGCGTTGTGCCGCCAGGTCCGCCGAAACCGCCCGGGCGCTGGCCGAAGCCGCCGGGGCGTGGACCGCCGAAGCCGGGACGCTGGCCGAAGCCTGGGCGACCGCCTGGGCCTCCGGGACCGCCTGGGCCGCTGAAGCCGCCGGGTGTTGTGCGCGTAGGGTGCTTGGGACGCGGGCCGCCGGGGAATTGTCCAGGGGGGCCGCCTTGCGGGCGTTGGCCGAAGCCTCCGCCGCCGCCGGGGGCGCCGCCTGGGCGGCGATCAAAGATCGGGCGACCGCGCTGGATGCCGCCGCCGGGCTGCTGAGGCGTGGGCGCGCTGGCGACTGGGCTTGGCGGCGGGGCCTTATAGACCGGACGCGGGCCGGTCTGAGGCATGACGACGCGGCGGACGGGCGGCGCTGGCGGTTCGGGGGCACGCGGAGCGGCAGGCGCTGCTGCGGCGACCGGAGCGGGCGTGGCTGCTTCGGCCTGCGGCGCAGGGGCGGTCTTTTCGACGACCGGAGCTGTTGCGGCTGACTGCTCAGGAGCGATCGCTGCGGGCGTGGCCGCGACCGGCGCTTCGGCCGAAATCGCCGCTGGCGCGGGCGTGGTGGGCGCTTGCGCCTTGGGAGCGGCTGCTGCGGGCTCTGTTTCACGCGCAGGCGGCGGAGCTACGGCAACGGGCGGCTTGACCACAACAGCTACCGGAGGCGGAACCACTGCAACGGCCGGGCGCGCTGTCACAGGCGCGATGGGGGCCTTTGCGACCACAGGGCCGGCCGGAGGCTTGGCGCCAATAGCGCGCGGCGGCGGGGGCGGAGCGACGATCGGCGGCGCCTGGCGTACCGGCGGCATGATCTTTCTGGGTTCGGGGCGCGCTGCAGGAGCAACGGGCGCAGCAGCGACAGGCGTTGCCGGCCTGGGCGGCGTATTGGCGGCCACGGGAGGGGCGGGAGGCCGAGGCGGAAGGTGCGATCTACGCGCCTCCACTTCGTCTTCCTGTTTCTTAGCCAGGATTGCCTTGAGGACGTCGCCGGGTTTGGAGACGTTCGAGAGGTCGATCTTGGGGGCAATGTTCTGGGCGCCGCGCGATGATGCGGAGCCTCCATGACTTGCAGCGCGCGCGCCACTGCCGAGCTTGCCGCGCACCTTGTCGGCTTCATCTTCCTCAAGCGAGCTGGAGTGGGTTTTGCCCGCTCCCAGGCCGAGCTCCGTCAATACATCGAGAATCTGACGGCTCTTGACTTCCAATTCTCTCGCGAGATCGTTGATTCGAACCTTGCTCATCCGCCTCTTTTCGGTCTGTTCCCCAAAGCCCTTAGTCGCTCATAGCTACCCCATGGCAATGGATTGTGCTTGAAGTTTCATTATCGCCTGAATTGGCTGGAAAAACGCAGCGCAAGTTGCGCCGCGTCTTATCGCGCCTATTCATCGGCTTCCGTCTTCTCTTCTGCTTCCAACTCTGCGACCTCGTCCTCGTCGGCCGGCGAGACGCTATCGATGGCCAGCTCGGCTCCGGTCAAGCTCTCGCTATCGATCTCCGCGGAGGCGTCGGTTTCGATCTCAGCTTCGTCGCTGAGATTGTCTTCGGCCTCTGCGCTCTGCACCATTTCGGACTCTTCCAGAACTTCCTGCGCGTTTTCGAGCTCGGCTTCGGCAGTTGCGACGGCAGCTTCGGGCGTCGCGACTTCGGCCTCGCCTTCCGCGGGCTTGGCTTCGGCCGATTCCTCGGCTGCTGCAGGCGCGCCCTCTTCACCCTCTTCAAAGTGGCCGAAGTAGTGGCGCACGGCGACGCTGATGCGTTCCAGCGTCTTTTCGCCGATGCCTGGGATCTCTTCCAACTGCTCGGGCGTCATATCGGCCAACGCCTCGACGGTGGTGATGCCGGCGGCGACGAGTTTCTGCGTGATGGACTCGCCGAGCTCGGTGACCTGCTCGATCGGCGTCGTAGGACCGCCCGTGAGCGCCTGCATCTGCTGCTCGACTTCCTGGCGCTTCTCTTCTTCGCTCTTGATGTCGATCTTCCAGCCCAGGAGCTTGGCGGCCAGACGCACGTTCTGGCCCTTCTTGCCGATGGCCAGGGAGAGCTGCGTGTCGTCGACGATGACTTCGAGCTGCTTGTCGGTCAGGTCGGTGATGGAGACCCGGCTGACCTTGGCGGGCTGCAAAGCTTTTTCGGCGAAGGTGGTAATCTCTTCGCTGAACTCGATGATGTCGATCTTTTCGCCGCGCAGTTCGCGGATGATCGACTGCACGCGCATGCCCTTCATGCCCACGCAGGCGCCGACGGGGTCAACATCCTTGTCGCGGCTCTGCACGGCGATCTTGGTGCGCTCGCCGGCTTCGCGCGCGATGGCGCGAATCACGACGGTGTTGTCGTAGATCTCGGGAACCTCGGACTGGAACAGGTTCGACACCAGCTCCGGCGCGGCGCGCGAGACGATCACCTGCGGGCCTTTGGCGGCGCGGTCAACCTTGATGAGGACCACGCGCACGCGCTCGCCCACGGTGAACGCCTCCAGGCGGGATTGTTCACGCTTGGGGCAGCGGGCTTCGGCTTTGCCGAGATCGAAGATAACGTCCTGGCCCTCGATGCGCTTGACGGTGGCGTTGAGGACTTCTTTTTCGCGGTGCGCGTACTCCTGGAAGACCGTGTCGCGCTCGGCTTCGCGGACCTTCTGGAAGATGACCTGCTTGGCCAACTGCGCGGCGATGCGACCCAGCGGACTGGTGTCGCGATAGAGGCGAATCTCGCTGCCGACTTCGACGCCCGGCGCAAGCTCGTTGGCCTCGGTGAGAGTGATCTGGTTGACCGGATCCTCGACCTGCTCGTCGTCCTGCACCACCGTCTTATAGACGTAGGCGGTGATCTCGCCCGTCTCCTTGTTCAGTTCGCCGCGCATGTTTTCCTGGGTCTTGTAGTACTTGCGCGTGGCGAGGGCAATCGCCTCTTCGACTGCGCCGACGACAATGCCGGGCTCGATGCCCTTCTCGCGGCTGAGGAGTTCGATACTTTGATACAAAGCGCTAGCCATTCTGTTTCTTACTCTCTGGGGACTGCTGCAGCGGCAAACGCCGCGCAGGCTATCTGAAAAAGTTGATCATGATTCAGGCTGGATCCTGTCCTGCCGCCCGTGTTAAATCTCGGGGATCAGTTGCGCCTTCTCAATGTTGGCGAACGCGATTTCTACGCTGTCCACGCCAGCCTTTCGGCTCTTGCTGTTCTGCCTCACCGCGGTCAGGTCGAGAACGATCGTATCGCCTTCGCCTGCGCTTAGTCTTCCTTGCCAATGGCGGTTGTTCCTGACCGGCTCGAACGTCTGCACCTTGACCAGGCTGCCCGCGAAACGCCTAAACTCCTCCAGCTTTGTTAACTTACGATCCAAGCCGGGCGAACTTACTTCCAGCGTGTACTCAGCGCCGGGAACCAAATCCTCGACATCCAACAGGACGCCAAAATCGCGACTAAAGGCCGCGCAATCTTCATGTGTGATGCCGGAAAGCTGCTCTACGCTCAGCCGTCCTTTGCTCAACCGCTCGGGAAGCCCCTCGGCGCCGGCGGCCACTGCCTCTTTCAACTTGGCCCGGCCTTCGGCGTTCTTCTCCAGAGTGATGCGGAGAATCCGTTCCTTGTCACGACCGCTGAACTCAGCCTCGACGACGTCTAAGCCGTAAGAAGCCGCGACGCGTCCGGCTGCTGCCCGAATTTCATCTACCTGCCCTGCCATCAATCCCATTCAAGCGAGTTACTGACGTCTCCGCTCCGGAAACGCGCCGCAAATAAAAAGTGGGCTGTAAGCCCACTCATCTCTCCGCCAAACATTCGACTCAACAGCGAAATAGCGGACAAACTCGCTCGCATATTCAGAATACTGCGAAATGCCGGGAAACTCAATGTTTGAGGCCGAATTGATTGTGTCGGCATAAGACAGCCGGCCACATCCCGATTGTCGGGCGCCGGACATATAGAGATTCGGACGCGCCATCAGTCATTCTTCAGTCAATAACTGAGGATGCGCAAGCTCTTCGCTAATCGTTCTCTATATGTAACAGTGAATTGCGGATATGGACGGCCAAGCAAGTTTGCGAAGTGGATTCGATGCCCCAAATTGGGGATTGCCCCATATATCAGGGAAGCGACACATTGGTAACACCATTATGCGTACTTTCAGGCGACGTGTCTGGGTCGCAGTTCTAGCGACCGGTTGCGGGACAGCGGTCGGCGGCTTTGCCGGCTACTTGCTGGGTCGCGCCCTTATGCTTGGCCAAGGCGAAGCTAGGCTGGAAAAGTACGCAACTCGCATCATCAGCTCAGAGGAGCGGTCAAAGTCTGAGTCACGCCAAGTGCTGGCCGCGATGAGTGCGTCGGCTTATGCGCCATGTTCTGATGCCGACGTAGCTTATTTCAGCAGGCTGGTGTTTAACGCGCAATACCTGAAGGCCGCGGGTAGAATGCGCGATGGACGCATTGAATGTTCGACGGCGTTCCATGTTGTCGCACGGGATATCCAGTACAAGCCGAATTTCGTGCAGCGCGATGGAACCAGCCTCTATATGAACCTGGCGCCGTTCCGCGTAAGCGGCCAGCCGGTGATTGCTGTACAGTCGGGCGGCTATTTCATCGTCTACAGCCCTTACACTCTTACCTCACTCCTGGATAAATCAGCGCAGGTGACGTTCACCGATATGGATATTCCGCAGCGCGGGGGAGCGCGCCCGGCGTTTCTGACACAAAGCGGCCAGTTCCGCGATGCGAACCTTATCTATGGAACGCATTGTTCCGTGGATGGAGTGCTGTGCGCTTCGGCGCATATTCCGATCACGCAGGCCCTCGCCAACAATCGCGTTGAACTGGACGGGCTGGCGGTCGCTGGTGGATTGGCGGGTACGTTGCTTGGTTTTGTGTGCGCCGTGGTGTATCGCCGCCAGCATGGGTTCGAAAGCCAACTGCTGCGGGCTATTCGCAAAGATGCGCTACAAGTGGCGTATCAGCCGATTGTCGATCTGGCGAACGAGCAGATTATCGAGGCGGAGGCGCTGGTCCGCTGGACGAATGAAGACAACGTGCCCGTGAGTCCGGATGATTTCATCAAGGTCGCCGAGCAGCGGGGTTTTGTGGGAGAGATTACGCGGCTGGTGGTGCGCCGCGTTTTGAAGGAATTTGGAAGCGCGCTGCGCGAGCGGCCGGGATTTCGCGTCAACGTCAATATTGCAGCCGCCGATCTTGCCGATCCAGGATTTTTGCCGATGATTGAAAGCGCATTGGCGGAGGCTGGAGTCGAGGCCAACAGTTTGGGCATCGAGATCACCGAAAGTTATACGGCGCGCCAGCAGGTGGCGAAAGAGACGATTCTTCGCCTGCGCGAACGCGGGCATTATGTGCATATCGATGATTTCGGCACCGGATATTCAAGCCTGGCCTACCTTCACGATCTCTCCGTGGATGCGATCAAAATCGACAAGGCGTTCACCAGGGCGATCGGGACCGATGCGGTGACGGTGTCGATTCTTCCGCAGATTCTGACGATGGCCGACACGCTGGGATTGCGCGTGATTGTCGAAGGCATCGAGACGCAGCAGCAGGCCGACTACTTCGCCAAAGCCGAGCAGCCTGTTTATGCACAGGGATGGCTCTTTGGCGCTGCGGTTCCCGCAGAGTCGTTTCGTCAGATGCTCGATGGTAAGGTTTCCGTGCGCGAGTTCAGTCCGCTGTCTGTCGGCGCAACAGCTACTGCTTCGACCGCGCCTGCGGCTTAAAGGCAGCGCGAATCGATGCCGCTCGTCTGATTCTTCTTCGACCCAAGTCAAAGATCGTCCGCCTCGTCAATTTCTTTTGCGTCAGCGGTCATGGCGAACGAGAATAGCGGAATGAAATCTGTTCGATTCTTTGTTGCGGTTCTCCTGGCCTGTGCGATCGGTGTTTCTTCCCTACAGGCTCTCGAAAAGCAGCCGGCGAGCGCCTATCACGCGCGGCGCGAAGCTCTAGGCGCGAAGCTGCGCGGCGGCGTGGCGATTTTGTTTGCCGCGCCGGAGCCTGTTCTCGACTTCATGCCGTATCGGCAGGACAGCGACTTCTACTATCTGACGGGATGGAACGAGCCAGGCGCAGCGCTGATGGTTGTGGGTGGGAACGGCGCCGGGGAAGGCTACAAGGAGATTCTTTTTCTGCCCACGCGCAACCTGCGCACGGAGTTGTATACCGGAGCGAAGATGGATGCGGCGACGCCGGGAGTGGAGCATGCGACGGGCGTGGATGCAGTGGCGGCGATGGCGGAGCTGCCTGCGGAGTTGAACAAGGTTGTGGCCCACGAGCGCAGGCTTGCGAACGATTTATGGACGCAGCCTGAGTCGGAGCCTGCCAGGGCGCTGGTGGAGTTTAATGCAACGACGCTGGGCCTCGATGCGGCGCCGGCGGCCAACGATGTGGCCAAGCTGACGACTCCGTTGCGCGAGGTGAAGGACGAGGGTGAGATCGCGCTGCTGAAGAAGGCGAGCGAGGCGTCGATCGCCGCGCAACGCGTGATGATGCGCGAGACGAAGGCAGGCGTTACAGAGCGAACGCTCGCCGGCAAGATGACCGAGACATGGTTTGAGCAGGGATGCGAGCGGCCTTCGTATGCGCCGATCGTCGGTACAGGGGCCAACTCGACGACGCTGCACTATTCGGCGAACTCGGCGACGCTCAAGGACGGCGAGATCATGGTGGTGGATGCGGCGTGCGAGTACTCGATGTATGCATCGGACATCACGCGCACGGTTCCGGTGAACGGGCACTTCACGGCGCGGCAGCGCGAGATCTACGACATTGTGCTGGGCGCGCAGAAGGCGGCGATTGAGGCCTTTGTTGTGGGCAAGTCGACGATTAACGATCGCGAGCGCAAGGACTCGAACTCGCTCGATACAGTTGCTTACAACTACATCAACACGCATGGCAAGGATCTGCAAGGCCAGCCGCTGGGCAAGTACTGGCTGCACGGGCTGGGGCACATGGTGGGCATCGACGTGCACGATCCAGCGGAGTATCCCGCGGTGCTGAAGCCGGGGATGGTCTTCACGATTGAGCCGGGCGTGTACATTCCAGAGGAAAAAATCGGCGTGCGCATCGAGTGCGACTTTCTCGTGGGGCAGGATGGAAAGCTCGTTGATTTGGACGCAGCGCTTCCTCACACAGCCGATGAAGTAGAAGCGGCTATGCGGGCGCAGTGAACAGCATGACTGATGACGCGATGGATTCGAATCAGATGACGCCGCTGGTGCGCGCGTTCTCTGAGCAACTGATGGCATGCCTTGAAGAGTGCGCGCACGGACGGCGCGGCTTGTTCTCCGATCTTGAATTGAGTAGTGACGAAGAGAGCCAGGCTTGGCCTGAGGCAGCGCGGCTGCGCGAACTTGCGTTTGCGCTGCAGGCGATTCTCAATCAGGAGGGCGAACGCAACGCGCTCTGCGATGAGTTCCTCGACCTATGCACAATTCATGGAGAGAACCATCCCGGCGAAGCGAGATTGGCGCGCATGTTTCTTGCGCGCATAGAGCATGGCGAGGTGGGAACGCCGACGGAAGCAGAGAAGAAGCCGTGGTGACGCTGCGCGCGTTCTTCGCATTGTTTGCGGGATTTGTGGCGGCGGCTATTTTGCAGATTGCAGTCGCGGTAACGCTGCGACGATGGACGCCGGATTGGGCTGAAGCCGATCAGTGGCTCAAATCGGACGAGTTCAAATCAGGCGGCATGCTTGTCCATCTGGGCGGAGCATTTCTTGCCGCGGCGGCAGGCGGCTACGTCACTGCCTGGGGAGCGACAGGAAATCCCCTTGCTTATGTGCTGGCGTTGGGCGTCATCCTGTTGGCGTTGTCGGGGCTGAGCGCGTTGCAAAAGCGAGGAAAGCAGCCGGTGTGGTTTCTGCTAGCGCAGATCGCGATTGCGCCGGCGGGAGTGCTGGCTGGTGGATTACTGCGACTGCGTATCAGCGGCGTGCTGCCGTGATTGAAGGCCTTAACGAAACAAACGCCGAGTTCTCTATCAAAAGAACTCGGCGTTGTTGCATTAGAACTGGAGTACGGTTGAGCTGGTCAGAATCGTACTCCGAACGTTACGGGGATCAACTCGGTTCTGCCAAGGCCGTTGGTCTCGGTGATTTGCGGCGTGTTGATGTAGGTATAGCGGGCTTCGGCGAAGAGCTTGGTCTTGCCGTCGCCGTAGAAGCCGCCGATGCGATGTTCGTATCCGAGGCCGAGGTTGGCGCCGAGCTGGTCAGACGAGAACGAGTTCGCGGTGACGTTGACCGGGTAGCCGAAGAAGTCGCAGCACTCCTCGACGTTGAAGTTGGTGGACTTGTGATACCAGCCAACTCCGCCCACGGCGTAGACGCTGTTCTTCCACTTGGGGAAAAGTTCGATGACCGGGTCGACGGTAATTGAGTTGATGTGGGTGTTGCCGTTTGTGCCGCCACCGGCTGCGACGAATGCGCCGGGGAGCTTGTCGTCGATGAACTGATACTCGCCGAGAACGCTGATGCGATTGGAGAGACGCAGTCCGCCGCCGATGGTGAAGTTGCCGCCATACGTGACGTACGGGCCGTCATTGCCGATGGGAGCGTTGAAGCCCGCGCCCGCGATGAACGTCAGGCGACTCATCAGGCTGTGATCGTGATAACCACCGCCGCCGTGCTCCTGGCCGCCGGCCGCGCCGGAAGCTGATCCATCCGGGGCAGCGGGGAGGGCTGCGCTACCGGTCCCTGGGTCAGCCGCCAACTCCATCGCGGACGACGAGCTCGATTCGCCGGCGAGAGTTGAGCTGGATGAATCGTGGGAGGAGACTGCCTGGGCGCATGCGGCGCTTATCGCAAAGGCCGCCACAGCCAAAAGAAGAGAAGCATGCCGCAATAGCGACATCGAACGGGGAGATGACATTGGTCCGTACCTCGAATGGAATAAATTACTTACCTAACCGGGAAGGCGTGCATTGCTCCCCGTATATGCTTAGACTCCGTTTTCCCAATGAAGTTGCTCTTTGCGCTGGACTAAGCGATTTGGGCGCCGATGCCGGGCGATCTATGCCGAGAAGGCTACCGATTGAGCTTGAACAAATAAAAAGCCGATCGCATTGGCGATCGGCTTTTTATTTGCGTTGACGCGAAGTTTATCCCTGAATATCGAACTGCTCGGGATGCAATGTGGCGTCGCTCTTGATGAGGATGTTCTTGCCCGTGAGCTCTTCGAAATCGTTCAGCCAGCGCGCATTGTTCGACTTGAGAATCTTAACGGTTTCGGGGTTCACGCGCAGCAGGACATCGCCGCTCTCGAAGTGCTTGCGCATCTTGCGCAGCTCGACGAAGATCTCGTTGCACACTGTGGCCGGGCTCTTGACCATGCCGGTGGCCTGGCAGATGGGGCAGGGCGTGCTCAGAGTGCGCTCAAGCGATTGCTTGACGCGCTTGCGCGTGATGGCGACAAGGCCAAAATCGTTAAACTGCAGAACCTTGGTCGGAGCGCGGTCGTTCTTGAGCGCTTCTTCGAGCGCAGCCATCACCTTGAAGCGATTCTTGCGCTCATCCATATCGATGAAGTCGATGATGATGATGCCGCCGAGATCGCGCAGACGGATCTGGCGCACGATCTCAGGAATCGCGTCGAGGTTGGTCTTGACGATGGTATCTTCCAGGCGCGCCGTCTTGCCGACATATTTGCCGGTGTTGATGTCGATCGCGACCAGCGCTTCGGTCTGATTGATGACGATCGAGCCGCCGGACTTGAGCCACACCTTGGAGCGCAGGGCTTTGGAAATTTCGTCCTGAATGCCGAAGTGCTCGAACAGCGGCGTTTCTTTGGTGTAGAGCTTGACGCGGCGCACGAGCGTCGGCGAGAAGCGATTCAGGAAGCGCACGATGCGTTCGTAGTCGGCTTCGGAGTCGACCCAGATGGACGAGAAGTTGGCGCTGACCTGATCGCGCAGGATGCGTTCGATGAGCGAGAGATCGTGATAGATGAGCGCAGGCGACTTGGAGCCGTCGGAGCGCTGCTTGATCTCGTTCCAGAGATGAATCAGGAAGCGCAGATCGGCGCGGAGCTCTTCTTCCGATGCGCCTTCAGCCGCGGTGCGGACGATGAAGCCGCCCGAGGCTTCGCCGCGCTCGTGAACGAGAATGCGCTTGAGGCGCTGGCGCTCTTCGTCGGAGTCGATCTTGCGGCTGACGCCCACGTGCGTCACAGTCGGCATGAAGACCAGGAAGCGGCCGGGCAGAGCGATGTGGCTGGTGATGCGGGCGCCCTTCTTGGCGATGGGCTCCTTGGCGATCTGGACCAGGATCTCCTGGCCGGGCTTGAGCAGGTCGGAGATGATGGGCAGATCGGAGGTTTGCGCGGAGCGGCGCGAGGGTCCGCCGCGACGATCGCCGGGGCGATGACCCCGATCTCCGCCGCGTTCTCCTCCGCTGCGTTCGCCACCACGTCCGCGACGTCCGCGGCCGCCGCGATCGCGACGCGGCTGAGGCTGACCGTCGGCTGCGGGCTGTCCTTCTGCAGAAACAGCCCCTTCTTCCTCTTCGTTCTCTTCTTCGTCTTCGGCGACGGCCTTGTCGTCGAGGTTGAGCTGAATGCGATGGTCGAGGTGGGCTTCCTGCAGCATCTCGCCAAGCGCGCCGGAGCGAATCTGCGTCTGCAGGGTTTCTTCTTCGTACTCGTCCAGATCCTGCTCGTCGTGCTTATGCGCGTGCCGATGCAGCGGCGAATCGATCTCCTCGCCCTCGATCACTTCTTCTTCGACGAGGCCATTGCCGGGCGAGTAAGACGATGCGACGGGCCGCGCCGCGGGAGCTGGTTCTTCAAAACGAGCCGGCGTCTCGGACGTGGAAGCAGCCTCTTCGTCCTTCTTGTTCTTGCCGCCAAATCCAAACAGGCGGAACGTGCTGGGCGGAAGCGGATCGACGTGGTGCGAGGCGCTGGCGTCGGCTTCTGGCTCCTCGTTGTCCTCGTGCGAAGAATCAGACTCGTGAATCTGGGCCGAGGGCGCGACTTCGCGCAGCGTGGACGGCTCGTGGACCAGCGTGCCGGATGCGGCCAGGGTGGCGTCAGGAGTTGGTGCGTGCGTCGTAGTCTCGATCAGGCCTTCATCGACGAGAGATTCTTCGACGAACTCTTCGTCGAACAGGACGCCTTCGCCGGCTTGCGCGGCAAGCGTGTGTTCTTCGGCATCGGAGAAGACGCCTTGCGGCTCGGCATCGATCCGAAACTGGGACTGGGGCTCGGGCTCGGCCTTGCGATCGCGATGTCGCGAAATCGATTCGCCGGGGAGCAGGCCGCTGCCGTCCCACTCGATGGGTGAATCAATCATCGTGGAAGGCTTGGAGGTGACAGCGGGTCGCGTCGGCTGGTAGGCGGATTTCTTTTCGGTCTCGACCGGCACGCCGCCGTACTTTGACAAAGCTTCGCCGGGGAGCACGAAAGGCTTCGCCGATGACTCGACCGGCGGAGCGCTGCGTGCGACAGCGTGGATCTGGTGCGGCTCTTGAACCGTCTCCGCGAAAGTGTCCTCGGCTCCGGATTCCGCGGACTCTGTAGTCTCGGCGGGTTCGCTCTGCGCGCCTGCGCCGCTGCGGCCGCCGCCGCGACGACGCCGCCGTCCACGCCAGCGCTTTGCGCCCGGTTCGCCGGATTCCTGGGACTCGTCGGTTGAATCGGATTGGCTCGGCGCTTCGGGCGCGGAAGATTGGGACGAGGATTCGGTGATGACCAAGCCGGTCTGGGGCTCGTCGGCAGAGCGTTCGCGCCGCTGGCCGCCGCCATTGCGGCCGCCCCCCTGACGCACTTCGCGCGGGGCCTGGTTAGGGTTGCTGGTGGCGGCTTTTTCCAGCTCGTCGGCGTCTTCCTGATCTTCGAGTTCGAGGAAGTCCGTTACATAGAGAAAAGCGTCGCGCTCCAGGCCGATATCGACAAAAGCCGATTGCATGCCGGGCAGGACGCGGGTGACGCGGCCGTTATAGATGGAGCCGGCCAGGGTGTATTCATTTTCGCGTTCGTAATAAATTTCCGCGAGTTGATCGTCTTCTAAAATCGCTAGCCGCGTTTCATGCGGCGTGCTGGAGATACAAATTTCTTTTGCCATCGTGCCTTTCCGCCCAGCGGCGATCAGCGGCTGGGGCCTGCGGCAAGGCCGGATGGGATTCTGCGGAACCGGAGAGGATAGAGATGGGCGGAAGAGAATACCTGTGTGCTGCGCGCCTGCCAACCTTCTGAGACCAGACGAGGCTCGAAGAAGGTTCGCTATTGCCGGCGCGCTTTACGAAACGGGGATCCTGGTGCAAAGACTCTGTAACCCTGACGGGTTTTTTTGTCGCACTCGCGATAGCGCGGTTGACCTGCGCGATCGGGGCGAAACTGGCAAGCCCATTCATTTGCACGGAACGGGCGCGTCTCTGCGTGCTCATGTGCTCAATCCTGCCGGGCCTCAAGATCCTCCGGGACCTGGCCGGCGAAAAATACATCAAACTTCAACTCCTGCGCGGTCAAACAGAGGCGACTGGCAGGATTCAACCTTGTTCAGTGCGTCCGGCGTTGGTGAAGCTGGACGCTTGCGGCTTCTCGGGAATTCAGTATCCGAAGACGCCTTAGTTTACAAACCGGCGCATGCGCACGTTCATCGCAACGCCCAGCGCGAGGAAGGTAAACAGCACCGAAGATCCGCCATAACTCATGAGGGGTAAAGGGATTCCGGTGACGGGCATAAACCCTATGACCATACCCACGTTGACCGCAATCTGGAAGGTCAACACAGCCACGACGCCCATAATAATGAGGGAGCCGGGTAGGTCTGCGGCTGTTTGAGCGTTTTGAATCAAACGCATCAATATGAAGAAGTATAGCAGCAGCACAAAGACGGCGCCGACGAAGCCGTGTTCTTCGCTGAACGCGGCGAAGATGAAGTCGGTATAAGGGATGGGCAGGAAGTAGCCCTGGGTCTGGGTGCCTTTTTCGTTGCCTTTGCCCCAGATGCCGCCCGAGCCCACGGCGATGAGCGATTGCTTGACCTGATAGCCCTTGCCCTTCGGGTCCTCATCCGGGTTGATAAAGCTGGTGAGGCGGGCCTTCTGGTACGGCTTGAGCAGCTTACCGCTGGACCAGACGCCGACGACTAAAGCCACTCCGCAGGTGACCAGGATCAGGCCCTGGCGAAGGCTGATTCCGCCTAAAAACAGGCCGGCGATCAGGATCGGGGAGTAGGTGAGAGTGGTTCCCATGTCCGGCTGCTTGAGAACCAGCAGCATGGGCACGCCGACCAGAGCGAAAGCTTTAAAGATGTCTCTCCAGGTGAGATTGCGCCCGCCCAGATTGGCGAAGTAGCGCGCCACCATCAACATCAGAACCAGCTTCACGAACTCCGATGGCTGGAAGAGGATGGGGCCAGCCTTGATCCAACGTCGTCCCCCGAGCGCGTTGTGCCCCAGCGGCGTGTAGATCGCGGCTAACGCAACCAGGCCGAATCCATAGGCCCATGGCGCCCAATCCAGCACGCGGTGATAGTCGATTTTGGAGAAGATGAACATCACGACCAGGCCGCCCGTGATGCAGAAGATCTGTTTGGTCTCGAAGTTTGCAAACTTCGTGTGCACGGTTGTGGAGCGGACTTCCATCAGGGAAGCGGCGCTTAGCAACAACAGCAGGCCGAGCAGCGCCCAGTCGAAGTCGCGGAAGGTCATGAAGCGGCGCATGGGGCTCATGGCTGAGTGATCCTGCGGGTGGGGAGCCCGAGGGCCAGTTGCGATGGGGACGGGAGCGGCGAAGGCGCGTTCTTGGGAGCGTTGTTGGCCGCATCGATTTTTGGATCGACGAAGAAGCGGCCTGCATGGATGCGGGCGATCTGGCCTGCCGCGTTATTTTTGGCTGCGTCGTCGGGCGTGGTCCAGATGGCGCCGACTTCGACCGGCTTCGCGGGCGTCGCCGCCTTCAGCGGCTGGAGATTGTGCGCCAGACGCCGCTGCTTTTCGACATAGGCGGCGACGACCCGCGCGCCGAGGCGCGCCGGGTAGTAACTGAATTCGCCATGCATCCAGAGAACAGCGACGACCAGCTCGGGATTGCGGCGCGGCACCACGCCAACGAACCAGACATTGGGATTGGTGGCATGGCCTTTGCCGCTTTTGCCCAGCGCCGCGTGGCTCATGACCTGCGCGGTGCCGGTCTTGCCGGCGAGATCGATGCCTTCCAAATGCGCCGAGCCGGCGGTGTGGTAGAGGGCAGGGACGGTGACCGCAGCCATGCCATCGGTGATGATCTCCCAGTTGGCGGGATCGATAGGGATATCGACTTTGCCAGAGCCGGGGTAGGTGTCTTCCATGGCGCGGCGGAAGTCGTCGGGCAGCTCGTCGGAGAAGACGCTGTGCGGGCGGACAAGATGGCCGCCCGAAGCGATGCCCGAGATGATGCGCGCAAGCTGAATGGGCGTGGCTTCAACCGCGCCCTGGCCGATGGAGACGTCGAGGGTTTCGTCTGGATACCAGCGGTGGTGATAGGTCTTGAGCAGCCACTGGACCGAGGGCATGAGGCCGGCCTGCTCGCCGGGCAGATCGATGCCGGTCTTCTCGCCGTAGCCGAATTCCTTGGCGTACTTGGCGATGCGATCGATGCCCAGCTTGTCGCCCAGCTGGTAGTAGTAGGTATCGCAGGAGTACGGGATGGCGTTGTGGATGTCGACCGGGCCGTGATGTTCGTCGCAGTGGTGGAAGAATCCGTAGGGTCCCCAGCCGCCGTTGCAGACGACTTTGAGATTCTGCGCGATGCCTTCCTGCAGGCCGGCGACGGACATCAGGACCTTGAAGGTCGATCCCGGAGCGAGCTGGGCCTGAATGGCCTTGTTGAGCAGCGGATGTTCGGGGTCGGTGAGGAGCTTGTTCCACTCGGCGCGGTCGATTTTGACGGCGAAGGCGTTTGGGTCGAAGCTGGGTCGCGAGACCATAGCCAGGATCTCGCCGTTGCGCGGATCCATGGCGACGATGGCGCCTTCGCGATCGCCGAGGGCGAGTTCGGCGGCGCGCTGCAGATCGTTGTCGATGGTGAGACGAAGGTCCTGGCCGGGAACTGAGTGCTGCGTGCCGAGGATGCCGACTTCGCGGCCGTGACTGTCGACGATGACGTCGCGCGAACCGTCCTGCCCGCGCAGCAGTTGATCGTAGGTCTGCTCAACGCCAGCTTTGCCGACGACGTCGCCCGGTTCATAGGCCGCGTAGCGTGGATCGTTGAGCATGTCCTCGCTGACTTCGCCCACGTAGCCGATCAGATGGGCCGCGAAGCCGTCGCGGGGATAGAGGCGGCGCTCTTCGTCGATGGTCTCAAGCTCGGGCAGCTCGTTGCGATGCGCCTCGATGAAGGCCTCTTCGTCGGGCGTGACTTCCTGCTTGATGGGGATGGGCTGGTAGCCGGGCGCGGCGCGGAAATGCTTGATGGTGGCGCGGAGCTGCTCGAGATCGAGATGCAGGCCTTGCGCGATGATGGGTAGATCGGCGTCGAGGTTGTGGTTCTGTTCGCGGATCAGGAAGCAGGAGACGGACGGGTAGTTGTCGACGATCAGGCGGTTTTCGCGATCGAAGAGCTTGCCGCGCGGGGCAAGGATGGGGACTTTGCGAATGCGGTTTTGCTCGGCGAGAAGCTTGAAGTTGGCTGCGCCCAAAACCTGCAGCCGCCAGAGTCCAGCGGCCAGCGCCAGCATCATCACCAGAATGCCGTATTGCACAAAGGCCAGCTTGATGCCGGAGATCTTTTCGCCGCGTACTGCTCTATCTGAATACATGAGGCCGCGATCTCAGAATACAGCGAATCTGGCTTGCGCTGGAGGAATGTGGAAGGCAGGAGTTCGAACTTTGGTGTTGTGAAGTCAGATGCGTCTTTGGTGGGCGGGTGATGCGAGTCGAACTTTCAAAGGCATCCCTCATGGCCTGAAGGGCCGGAATCTACCTGACGCCTCACGGCACGACTTCAGTCGTGCCCTTTCAAAACGAATTCGAGAGATGGCACGGACGCTGCGCCGATCTAGTCGCGCACCTGGAAGCGATCGAGGAAGGGAAAGACGAACAGCGCAATGACGGAGTTGCCGAGCGCGATATAGAGCTGGATGGGCCAGTCGATCTCGACGATGAGGCCGAGCAGAAAGCGATTCACGAAGAGGCAGACGGCGCTGGAAAGCAGAGAGAGCAGAAAGATGAGGCCGACGCGGATGATGCGGTTTTCGACGTCGATGCGGATGCCGACCGAGGCCGCCATGAAGCCGGCGACGGTTTTGGCGATGCCGTTGATGCCGATGGCGTGATGTGTCAGCGCATCTTCAAAGAGGCCGACGGCGCAGCCCATGATGGTGCCTTGAATGGGGCTGCGGCGGCCGAGGGCGAAGTACACCGTGACGATGAGGGGCAGATCGAACCATGAGTATTTGCCGAGCAGACGCGGCAGCCAGGCCTGCAGCACCAAGGCGATGAGCGGCGCCAATCCATACAGCAGGACGGGATAGCGGTGAATCTCGAGATCGCGACGTGAGTCCGCCGTCAGCACCGACATGGCTACGGATTCCTCCCCGGCGTCTCATCGTTGTTCGGCTTGGGAGCGGCCGCGTTCGGACTCTGCGGCGCGGGAGGCTTGGGCTTTTTGGCAGCCGGCGTCGTCGTTCCGGATTGCGCAGGGGTGGCTTTGACCGTTCCCGGCGGGAGAGTTGCGGGATTCGGCGTTACGTCGTCGTTCGCGCCGGGCACGGCCAGGCCGTTGTTGTCGGTCGTGTTCGGCGTGAAGCGATCCGGGCGGATGGCCACCGGCGGGCGCGAGACGGGGTTGGGGTTGGAGGAGTCGTTGAGCGGCTGCTGATCGGCCGGCAGATTGGGATCCATCAAGCCCGGCAGACGCTCGCCCAGGACCTCCGAGGCTTTCTGCTGCGCTTTCTCTTCCTCGGCTTCCGCGCCCTTGGTGGTTTCGCTCACGGCGATGTCCTGCTTCTGCTCGGGCGAGAAGCGCGGCTGCACGGAGGTGATGACGAGGACTTCGTCGAGGCGATCGAGATGGGCCGCGGGCTTAACGAGCACCCGGATGAACCCATCCTGGTCGGGATCTTTCACGACCTTGGAGACCGTGCCGACGGGAAGGCCGCGCGGGAATATCTCATCGCCGCCGGCGGTGAGGATCTGTTCGCCGGGCTGAATGCGGCTGTCGGCCATGAGGCCGACGATTTGCGGCTGGCCGAGTGCGTCGCCGCGCAGGATGCCGCGGATGCGGGTGGTTTCGAGAATTACGCCGGCGCCGCTGGTTTGATCGTTGATGAGCAGCACCTGGGCCGTGCGCGGGTAGACTTCGCGCACCTTGCCGACGATGCCTTCGGAGGTGATGACGGCGTCGTCGCGGTCGATGCCGGCGTTGGCGCCTTTGTCTATATAGAAGAGCCGGGACTGATCGCTGCCGCTGGTTCCAATGATCTGGGCGGCCTGGGTCTTGTAGACGTACTTTTCCTGGAAGCCGAGCATCGCCTGCAGGCGCTGGCCCTGGCGCGCGTCTTCGAGCAGCGCTGCTTCTTCAAGCCGCAGGCGGTCTACGGTGGACTGGAGCTGTTGGTTTTCCTCGCGAGCGTTGCGGAGGTCGAAGTAGTTATTCCAGACGAAGGCAGTGTTTGCGTAGATGCCGTGGAAGAAGCGTTCCGGCGGCGAGACGATGGAGTTGGCCCAGAGGCGGATGAGACGAACGCCCTGGCCGTCGCGCGGATCGAGGCTCATGCGCCCCGAATCGCCGCGATGCACCTGCATGGCGAGGCCGATGATCTGCGCCAGCAGCATGATCAGCAGCACCATGAGGTTTCGGTAGCGTTCGAAGACAGATTCCATGACGAGTCAGCGGTCAGTGATCAGTGAACAGTGGTCAGTGAGCAAGACGCTGGTTGATCGCAAACGCTCTGAACACTGACAACTGATCACTGACCACTGCTTTAATCGATTTTGATCTTGCGCAACAGGCGGAAGTCGGACAGCATTTTGCCGGTGCCGAGCACGACCGAAGCCAGCGGATCGTCGGCCACGGAGACGGGCAAGCCGGTTTCTTCGCGGATGCGTTTATCTAGATTCTTGATGAGCGCGCCGCCGCCGGTGAGCACGATGCCGCGATCGGAGATGTCGGCCGACAGTTCGGGCGGCGTGCGCTCGAGGGCGACGCGAATGGCGTTCATGATGACGGCGATGCACTCGCCGAGGGATTCGCGGATTTCACTGTCATCGATGGAGATGGTCTTGGGCACGCCTTCGATGAGGTTGCGGCCCTTGATCTCCATGGTGAGCGGCTTGTCGAGCGGGTAGGCCGAGCCGATTTCGATCTTGATCTGCTCGGCGGTGCGCTCGCCGATGAGCAGGTTGTACTTGCGCTTGAGGTAGTTGGTGATGGCCTCGTCCATCTGGTTGCCGGCCATGCGGACGGAACGCGAGTAGACGATGCCCGAAAGCGAAATGACGGCAATATCGGTTGTCCCGCCGCCGATATCGACGACCATGTTGCCTGAGGGCTCTGTGATGGGCAGGCCCGCGCCGATAGCCGCGACCATGGCCTGTTCGACGAGGTACACTTCACTGGCTTTGGCGCGATAGGCCGAGTCTTCGACCGCGCGCTTTTCTACCTGCGTGATCTCAGAGGGCACACCGATGACGATGCGCGGATGGACCAGCATCTTGCGGTTGTGCGCCTTCTGAATGAAGTAGTTCAACATCTTTTCGGTGACTTTGAAGTCGGCGATGACGCCGTCTTTCATGGGCTTGATAGCCACGATGTTGCCGGGCGTACGGCCGAGCATGTCCTTGGCCTCTTTGCCGACGGCTTCCACTTCACCGGTGTTCTTATTGATCGCCACGATGGAGGGCTCGTTGACGACAATTCCCTTGCCTGCGGCAAAGACGAGCGTGTTAGCGGTGCCGAGGTCGATGGCGAGATCGCTCGAAAACATGCTGAAGAGCGAGCGAAGGCCATGCGTCCGCGAAGTGCGGGATGGAAAGCCGTTCAAAGACATTGGAAAATGAGTCAACCTCGAACCATATTGTACGGCCATTGGGGGTCAGAGAAAGCGAATGCTCCCCGTTGGTAACTGGTACTTATTTCTTTTCAACGGATAAAGACAGTGGTTAGTGATCAGGGGTCAGAAGTCAGTGATCAGGCGAGTTGAGGCATGGAGCTGAATCGGCTCGTGTCGTGAAACATCGAAAAGAGAGGAGCGTCGCTCCGCTGGCGGTCGCTTCGTGAAGCTTGGAAATGCTATAACCTGACTGACCCTTGAGAACTGACGACTGACCACTGAGAACTAAAAAATGACCTATCCGACTTATCACAATCTGATTGGCGGCGAGTGGGTTCCTGCCGCAAGCGGCAAGACTCTGCTGAACCTGAATCCGGCGGACCATGCCGACGTGATCGGCGCGTTTCCCGCGTCGCAGGCCGAGGACGTCAACAAGGCCGTCGCTGCGGCGAAGAAGGCCTTCGCGACGTGGCGTCTCGTGCCGGCTCCGAAACGCGCCGAGATCCTGACCCGTGTTGGATTCCTGCTGCAGGAGCGCAAGGAGCAGTACGCCCGCGAGATGACGCGCGAGATGGGCAAGGTGTTGGCGGAAACGCGCGGCGACGTGCAGGAGGCGATCGACGAGGCGTTTTATGTGGCCGGCGAGGGGCGCAGGCTGTTCGGCGTCACCGCGCCGTCGGAGCTGCAGAACAAGTTTGCGATGAGCGTGCGCATGCCGGTAGGCGTGGTGGGCATGATCACGCCGTGGAACTTTCCCATGGCGATTCCGAGTTGGAAGCTCTTTCCGGCGCTGGTGTCAGGCAATACATGCGTGATCAAGCCGGCAGAGGACACCCCGCTCTCAACCTACAACCTGGTCCAGACGCTGATGGACGCCGGCCTGCCGCCGGGCGTAGTGAATATTGTCGGTGGCCTGGGTCCCGATGCCGGCGCGCCGCTGGTGGAGCACCCAGATGTGCGCGCGATCAGCTTCACGGGTTCGAGCGAGGTTGGATCGCTGGTGGGCCAGCGCGCGGCAGCGACCTTCAAGCCGGTGTCATTGGAGATGGGCGGCAAGAATGCGCAGATCGTGATGAACGACGCCAATCTCGATCTGGCGTTGAACGGCGCGCTGTGGGGCGCCTTCGGAACGACCGGGCAGCGCTGCACGGCGACCAGTCGCATTCTTCTGCAGAAGGGAATTGCCGCGGAGTTCACCAAAGAATTTGTGAAGCGCGCCAAGGCGCTGAAGATCGGCAATGGATTGGATGAGTCGATTGAAGTGGGGCCGCAGGTGAATGAGGCGCAGATCGAAACATCGGCGATGTACGTGGAGATCGCCGGCAAAGAGGGCGCGGAGTTACTCACAGGGGGCCGCGTATTGAATGCAGGCCCGTTTGCGAACGGGACGTTCTTCGAGCCGACGGTGTTCCGCGGCGTTGCGCCAAAGATGCGCATCGCGCGTGAAGAGGTGTTCGGCCCAGTGGTGAGCTTGATTGAGTTCGACACGTTCGAGCAGGCGCTTGAGATTGCCAATTCGATCGAATATGGGCTCTCGACCGCGCTCTACACCAAGGATGTGAATCGGGCCTTCACGGCGATTCGCGATCTCGAAGCGGGCATCACGTATATCAATGCTCCGACGATTGGCGCCGAAGTGCATCTGCCCTTCGGCGGGGTGAAGCGCACGGGTAATGGACATCGCGAGGGGCTGGGCGCGATCGACTTCTTCACTACGTGGAAGTCGGTATATGTCGATTATTCGGATAAGCTGCAGCGGGCGCAGATCGATAACGCGGAGTGAGGGTTGCGACTGCAAGTGCCTATCAGGCGTTGTGTTTCCTTTTGAGTTCACTGTGCAGCCTATGATTGTTGCTGCCGGGGACAAAACTCGTTACTTTCGAACAGTACCGGCGGAAACTGGCCAATGAGTCGTTAAAGTGATGAAGTTGCCGAAATTGAGCATCGTCGAAGCCCCTTTTGACGAGGGCGTCGATAATCTCGATAGTTTCCCTGAGATCTAGTTTGCGCTCTTTTCTGTCCATTCGCGCATAGTAGCTCAATCGGAATCGCGCTACAATTTCCCCATGGCCCGTACCGCGCAGCAACTTCTCGAAGAGGTCCGCCAATTGCCCTCTGGCGAGTTCAACTGGCTCGTCGCGGAACTGCTCCAGACAGGAGACGGTTCGAGCGATGCAGAGGTTGAAGCTTCCTGGAAAGCTGAGGTTGAAAGGCGTGTCGCCGAGCACGAGGCGGGAGTCGGCGTGGATCTCTCCTTGGAGGAAGTGGTCAAGCCGTTGCGTGCCCGTTTGGCCAGATGACGAGCCAGCGGCTGCGTATCCGTTCCGAAGCGCGGCGGGAGATCGACGAGGCTTTTGACTGGTATTTCGCTCGCAGTCCGGAAATCGCACGCGCCTTTCTCGATGAGATTGAAAATTCTCTGAGGCAGGTCGCCGCACATGCGCAGCGCTTTCCCCTATACACTGCAAACACGCGCCGACGGGTTCTGGATCGGTTCCCCTATTCAGTGATCTACTCCGAGAAGAAGCACGTGTTGCTTGTGGTCGCTGTTGCCCACGCCAAGAGGCGTCCTGGCTACTGGGCAAAGCGTAATTAGCGATTAACGATGAAGTTCAGGTCCCCGATTCGCCCATGCTGCCGCCACGGCCGAATGAGTCGCCTCGCCCTCTTGGAAACCCCCATTTCAGCCGATAACCCTTCTGTTCAGGACCCGAAAGTTCTGTCGGGAGGATCAGATGGCCGTCATCGTTGCATATATGGTGATCGAGGGCACAACCAAGGAAGAGCTTGAAAATTTAGTAAAAGTGGCCATCGGTAAAGGCTGGCAGCCTCTCGGCGGGGTCGCCATCGCCGGGCGTTTTTTTTACCAGGCGATGGTGGGCCAGTAGTCGATCATGCGGGGTCTCACGCGCCGCAGCCGCGTACGAGACAAGTCGACTCGCGATCTG
>DATHNJ010000307.1:0-4194 GCA_035486155.1 Occallatibacter sp.
GCAGCGAAGGCAGCGGATGCGGTCCCGGCGCCGATTGCGGACCGCGTCAACTGGAGTTCTCCCTGCGTCTGCAGTTCTAGCGATAGAAACCGTAGCAACCCTTGAGGGGAGCCGACCGCTCCCCTCTTTTTTTGTGCGAGACATGGATCTGGGTCCAGCGGCGACGGATCGATGGCGCAGAGTAGACTCCTATGGGTAGAGCTGACATGCTGCGAGCGCGCATTCTCGTCTTCTTTTTTTGCATTGTGGCCTGCGCGGCGCCTGTGCGGGCTTCTCAAGACGCGGCACGAAACGATGCGACGGCGCCAACGCTCGATTCGGCGCGCGATCTTGCCGGTCGTGGCCGGCTGGATCAGGCGATGGCGCAGCTGGACGCCTTGGCGAAACAAACGTCCGAGCCGGCAGGCGTGGAGCGGTTGCGCGGGATCATCTTCTATCAGCGCGAGCAGTTCGACGACGCGATCACGGCGTTCACGAAAGCCGAAGCGCAAGACCCAACCGACAAAGATTCGATCGAGATGCACGGCGTAAGCCTGTATCGCATAGGACGCACGCCGGAAGCGATTCCTTTTCTGGAGCGAGCGCGGACCTCGGTGGAGAGCGCCAACATCGATCCGAACTACGTATTGGCGCTGTGCTATCAGGACGTGCAGCGCTACGACGATGCGCGGCGCGCGTTTGCGGCGCAGTTCGGGTTCGAGCCGGATTCGGCGCAGGCGCATCTGCTGGCGGGGCGCATGTTTCTGCGGCGCGAATCGCGGGATCAGGCACGAATAGAGGCCAGCAAAGCTCTGGCGTTGCAGCCGAGCTTGCCCCTGGCGCATGAGCTGCTGGGAGAAGTGGCGCTGGCGCACGGCGACGCGGCGACCGCGATCCGGGAGTTTGAATTGGAACGAACGATCGATCCAATGAATCCGGATTTGTATGACCGGCTAGGCGACGCTTACGTCCGCGCGGGAGACTACACAAAGGCGCAGGAGTCGTTGAACCGCGCGGTGCTGCTGGAGCCGGGCGCGACGGGTCCGTACATCCTGCTGGGCGAAACATTTCTCAAGCTAGATCATCCGATCCAGGCGCTGCACTATCTCGATCGCGCGGTGCGGATGGATCCGTCCAACTACATCACGCATAACCTGCTGGCGCAGGCATACAAAGCAACCGGCCAGGTGGCCGCGGCCAATCGCGAGTTTCAGCTTGTGGTGGATCTGCAGCATCGCGACGATCCCAAGCCAACGGAGAAGTAGTGAGAATGGGCGCGCGGAGAGCCACGGCGAGGGTTGGATGTTTTAGCGCGCTGGCGCTGGCTATGGCGCAACTCTGCGCGCAAGAGCCAAGCGCGGCCGATGCTGCGACATTGAAGCAGGCGGACGCGGCGTTTCATGAGGGATATGCCGCGCAGCAGAGCGGTGATCTAGAATTGGCGCGCGCGAAGTTCGCCGAGGTTGTGAAGCTCGAGCCTCAGATCGCCGAAGCACATGAGGCGCTGGGCGCGGTGCTGCTGGAGATGAACCGCCCCGCCGAGGCGGTTGCAGAGCTGGAGTCGGCCGCACAGCTCAAGCCGGGCAATACGGGGAATGAGGCGAATCTCGCGTTGGCGTATGCCGCAACCGGCGAAGCCGCGAAGGCGATCCCTCATTTCGAGGCGGCATTGCATCCGGCCGACGGTGCTGTGGCGCAAGTGGATGCGAGGTTCTACGACGGGTACGGACACGCGTTAGCCGCCGTGGGCAGACCGGCCGATGCCGTTGTCGAATTGATTGCGGAAGAAAAGATCGCAGGCGAACGGGCCGATTTGGAGGACGCCATCGGGTCGCTCTATGCACAACAGAAGCAGTGGGAAGAAGCAAGACAGCGATTCAACCTCGCGCTTGCGTCGGACCCATCGCTAGCCAGTGCGAGAATCCATCTCGGGGTGGTGTTGCGCGAGCAAGGCGATCTTGCGGGTTCGCTATCGATATTGGAGCGCATCGCGACAGAGAGTCCGCAGGACACAGCAGCGGACCTGGAGTACGGCCGCACGCTTGCGGCTGCAGGACACGATGAGGATGCGGCGGCGCAGTTTGCAGCAGTCCTCAAAGAAGACGCACAGGCAACGGATGCAGAGCTCGAGCTCGCCATGGCGCTGCAGCGATTGGGCAGGCAGGAAGATGCGATCCCCTGGTTCGAAAAAGTTGTCGATCGCGACCCGAAGAACGAGATTGCGCTGACGAACTTGGGTCTCGCCCTCACGCTGACCGGCAAAGCGAAAGAAGGCGTCCCCGTGTTGCAGCGCGCGTTGGCCCTGGATGCGACGAATGCTGTTGTGTACAAGGATCTGGGCGTTGCCCATGTGCAGTTGTCAGCATTTGACGAGGCGATTGCGGACTTTGAGAAGGCCTTGGCCCTCGATCCGAAGGACCCGCAGTTGCACTACGATCTCGGCCTCGCCTACAAGTTCAAGGACCGCTACGACGATGCGATTCGTGAGCTGAGCCGCGCAGGCGAGATGGATCCGACGCTGCAGGACCCGCCCTACACGCTGGGCATTCTGCTGATGCAGATCGGCCGGTTGGACGACGCAGTGATGCAGTTGCAGAAGGCCGTGGCGCTGCGGCCCGCGAATGGCGACGCCTGGGCGATCCTGGGAAGTACGCTCAAACAGGCCGCGCGGCTGCCGGAATCCGCCGATGCGCTGCGCAAAGCGATTGCCTTGCTGCCCGGCCAGCCGGGGCCGCGCGTGACGCTGGCAGGCGTATTGGCCGAAGAGGCTGCGAATGCCGGATCGCAGGCCGACGCAGCCGAAGCTGCGGGTGATGCTGCGAAGGCCACCGATCTGCGCAAGCAGATGGCGGCGCTACGCGACGAGGCCAGTGGGCTGCGCAAAGAAGCAGCGGAGTTATCGCGCAACGCGGTGAACCGGCAGAAGGCGAACTTTGCGATGAATGCGGGCAACCAGTTGATGCTGCGGGGGCAGATCGCGGATGCAATTGCCCGCTATCAAGAGTCGATAGCCGCCGACCCCACGTTTGCCGATCCGCACGGACAACTCGCCATCGCCTACGAACGCCAGGGCCGTGCCGACGAAGCAAAAACCGAGCGCGCCAAGGCGGCTGAATTGGGAACTAAGAACTGAGAACTACGAACTGAGAACTGGGGTCGCGATGAGCGCCGAGATACGAATTCCATCCATCCTAAAGATTGGCGGCGGCGCATTTGGCGAAGCGGGCGCGCTGCTGGCGCAACTGAATTGCAAGCGGCCGCTGATCGTGACCGACCCTTTCTTGAAGAAGCAGGGGCTCGCCGATCGTTTGCTGAAGCAGATCGAAGATGCGGGGATGGGTGCTGCGATCTTTCACGACACTGTGGCGGACCCGACTTCAACCGTGATCGAAGCGGGCGTGCATGTGTTTCACGAAGGCGGCCACGACAGCCTGGTGAGCCTCGGCGGCGGCAGTCCGATGGATACGGCGAAAGCCATCGGCATGTTGGCCGCGAATGGCGGCAAAGCGCGCGACTACAAGGCGCCGCGCACGATTCCACTGGCTGGGCCGCAGCATGTGGCGATTCCGACTACAGCGGGAACGGGCTCCGAGGTGACGCGGTTTACGGTGGTGACCGACGCCGAAACCGACGAGAAGATGCTGATCGCCGGCGGCGTGCTCACGCCGACCGCGGCGCTGGTTGACTATGAATTGACGCTGAGCATGCCGGCGCGTCTCACTGCGGATACGGGCACGGATTCGCTGACGCACGCCATCGAATCGTATGTGAGCCGAAAGGCGAACGCCTTCAGTGATGCGCTCGCATTGACGGCGATGCGCGTGATCTGGCGCGCGCTGCCGACATGCGTGCGGGAGCCGGGGAACCGCCAAGCGCGCGAGGCTATGATGCTGGCTGCGACGCAGGCGGGCATGGCGTTTTCGAATGCGAGCGTAGCGCTGGTGCATGGCATGAGCCGGCCGATCGGCGCGCACTTTCATGTGCCGCATGGATTATCGAATGCGATGCTGCTGCCTGCGGTGACTGCGTTTTCAGTGGGCGCAGCGGCCGAGCGCTATGCGGACTGTGCGCGGACGATGGGCATCGCAGCCGCCGATGATCCGGCAAACAAGGCAGCCGATCTGCTGATCGAGGCGCTCTATGGCAGGAACGCCGAGCTTGAAGTCCCCACCCCAAAGCAATACGGCATCGCCGAGGAGCAATACTTCGCGAAGG
>DATHNJ010000308.1:0-4603 GCA_035486155.1 Occallatibacter sp.
GCCGCGGATGCGATCGCGGGAGGCGAGTTCCTTGCGAATGTCGGCGACTGCGCCGCGCAGAAACTCTTCATGCAGCTTGGTCAGCTCGCGCGCGACTGCTACGCGGAACTCCGCTCCCCAAATCCCTTCGATGTCAGCAAGTGTGTCGGCAATGCGATGCGGGGCTTCGTAGAAGATCAGCGTCTGCGCCGATTCACGCGGCATGGCTGCGAGCTCTTCGAGACGCGTACGGCGCGCGCCGGCCTTTTCCGGCAGGAAACCGAGGAAGTGAAACTCTGACGTGGGCAGGCCCGAAGCGATCAGCGCGCTGAGCGCCGCGTTGGCGCCGGGGATGGGAATTACCGGGACGCCGGCGGCGATGGCCTCTTTCGCCAGGAGCGCGCCGGGATCGCTGATGCCGGGCATACCTGCGTCTGAGACGACGGCGACGGATTTTCCGTCCTTGATGGCTGCGATAAATTCGACGGCGCGTTCGCGTTCATTGTGTTCGTGGCAACTGATGGTAGGTGTCGTGATGCCGTAGTGGTTCAGCAGCTTTTGTGTCTGGCGGGTGTCTTCGCAAGCGATGCGATCGACGCCGCGGAGCACGTCGATCGCACGAAAGGTGATGTCACCGAGGTTGCCGATGGGCGTGGCGACGAGATAGAGGCCGGGAGTGAGGGGCGACGGGTCGGAAGACATGGTTCGCTCTTCACGATATCAGTCAGGATTGTTGCGCTACCTCGACCCGATCGCCGATATTTTCTTGAACTATGACGGGACGAGCAGGGGCAGGACGTCCGAGGATGTGGCCGAGTGCGTTTGAGAGCGCCCTTATCGCGTCCTCTTTTCGATCGGGCGCTTTGTGCGCTCTCCAGGCGATGTAGCCATCGGGCCGAACCAACAGGCAGCCGGACTCCTCGGTCTCCCGCAGTGCGTTCCACTCTGCGTAGAGATCGGTGAACGGGCAGCCTGCGCCGATGGATGAGGCCTCGATTGGTAGATCGAATTGCTTCGAAACCGACTCCGCTGCGGCGATCCAAGCATCGCCTCCAATGCCGGTCAAGACGCTGAAGCGGCCTTTGCCCACGAGATCGAGGGTCGAGACGGCTCTGCCGTCTTTTTGCAGCCAGGCGTGCGGCAGGCGCGCGCCCGGAGTGGTGGTGGGAATGCAGAACAGTTCCGTGTCGATATTTTCGTGGACGGTCTTGGCCCCATCTGCAATCACTGCCGAAGAGTGGTATCGATGGTTCATCTCTACGCCATGGGCGTTGAATTCGTAGTTCTTTCCGGCGATCGCCTCTCGCAGTTGCTCGCGCCGCGCGGCGCCTTCCGGCGTAGCGGACTTCAACGACTCCATATGGGCGATGCCCTGTTCCGGAGTTGCGCCGCTCAGGCCGAGTGCATCGACAATGGGGCCATAGGAGTGGAGGCTCTTGGTTGCGCGCTCAACAATCTGCTGTCCGATAGGAACACGCTCATCCTCGTAGCTATCGAGCAGCGACGGATGAGCCTGACCGCGCAGCACGAGCGCGAGTTTCCATGCGAGGTTGTAGGAATCCTGAATCGACGTGTTTGAACCCAGCCCATTGGATGGGACGTGCCTGTGAACTGCATCTCCCGCGCAGAACACGCGGCCTTTGCGATAGCGGGTAGCGTACATCGCATTCAGGTTCCAGGGATCGATCGCCTTAATGGCGACGGTGAGATCGGGGAGTCCGAGATAGTCGCGCACCAGAGCTGCGGCGCTGTCGTTGTCGAGCTTCTCCATCTCCTTGCCCAGAATGTAGCCCTTGATGAGGAGCCATCGATTCCACGGCCGAACCGCGCGCAGTATGCCGAGATCGACTCCGTCGGAGTTCAATCGGACCAGGAAGTAGAGAAATGCGGGCCGATGCGCCGCATAGGCGGCCAGATCGGCTTCGAAGACGATGTTGATGCTCCCGGAGAGATTCATCTCGCCTTCCATGGGGAGCTCGAGCTCGGCTGCGATGCGGCTATTTCCACCGTCTGCGCCGATCAGATACTTCGAGCGCACCGAGAGCTGTTCTCCCGAGATGCGGTCGCGCAGGGTGGAAGTGACTCCATGCTCGTCTTGCACGCTGGAAAGATATTCAGTTTGAAAGCGGATGTGAGCCCCGCGCGACAATGCTTTGCCGAGGAGAATCGGTTCCAGAAGATCCTGGGGAATGTCGGCCATATGGCACGGACTGGTGGATAGATACTCCGTGGCGTTGCCAGGGCCTGCCCCCAGGGTGCGAATTCTCGCCAGTTCATCGCCCAGAAGCGATCTGCAGAAGATTGCGTCAGACAGCTTGGTATAAGGCGTCGCCTGCGCATTCACCTCTGCTTCTACGCCTAGGTCGCGGAAGATCTCAAAGGTGCGCTGATTGGTGACGTGGGCGCGCGGCGTATGGGCCAGCCAGCCGTATCGACTGACGATAAGGACACGAATTCCGTAGGTGCTGAGAGCCAGTGCGGCGCCGAGGCCGGCCGGGCCGCTGCCGACGATCAAGACTTCTGTTTCCAGGGTTGCCATAGACCTGCTTTACCGAAAATCCGGATTTGACGCGCGAGCATTGCGCGTCGGGTCGAAGATGTCTCGTAGACGAGACATCTTCGATTGCCCAAAGCAGTGACAATGGATTGCTGAGAATTATTCCGCTTCTTCGCGCTCGATGCGGCGTTTTTCGGCGAGCAGCGTCATGGAGCTCATCAGGTTTTGCACGCTGACGATGCCGACGACCCGGCCGCTCTCCGTGACGGGAATCAAGGAAAGGCCGCGGCCGGCGGTAAGCCGGCGAATGGTGGCGCCGAGGGTGTCTTCAGGCCGGGCGACCTGGAAGGCGCGGGACATGACGGATTGCACGTAGCCGTTGCCGTCGTTGCGCAGAGCGTCAACGATGCGCTGGCGCGAGACGATGCCGACCAGCTCGGGGCCGCGCACGACGGGAAAGTCTTCTTGCAGAGAATGCACGCAGCGGCCGAGAGCGTCGGCGAGCGTGTCGGAGGGCGAGAGAATCGCGAAGTCGGTGAGCATGACTTCGCGCATGCGCACGGTGTCGACGACGGACTGGAAGAAGACGCCCTGGTCTTCGATCTGCGCGCCGATCATGATGAAGAAGCCGGCGATGATAAGCCACGGGCTGTGCAACAGCATGCCGGAAAGCATGGCTGCGAGAGCGAGCAGTTGGCCCAGTCCCGATGCGGCGCGGCCCGCCGGCGCAAAGCCGTGCGAGCGGGCGAAGTTGCCACGGAGAAGACGGCCGGCGTCGAGTGGGTAAGCGGGCAGAAGATGCAGAAGGCCGAGCCCGGCCTGCATCCACACCATGCTGCGCAACAGATAGAGAGGCGTGATCCAGGGCTGGTCAAAGAGGTGGATGTCGCCGCCGGCGCCGAGAAGGGTGATGCCGAGAGCCGCGGCGGTGGCGCAGTTGGCGAGCGGCCCAGTGAAGGCGATGAGGAACTGGCCAGCGCCATCGTTGACCGTCTCCTGACTCTCAGGATTCGCGTAGGCGAACAGGCCGCCAATGGGAAGAACAAGGATCGCGCGCAGGCGCAAGCCCAGCCAGGCAGCCATCAGGAGCCGCGCAATTTCGCGTACGAGCACCGCCGAGATGAGAACGAAAAAAAGCCCGACGCCGCGCAGCCAGGTTCCCGTACCGCTCAGGCCGAGGCACACCACCGCCAGGAGCAGGAAGAAGGTATGGACGCGCAACTCCACGCCGAACCACCGGCCCAGCGGAATTGACCAGCCACGCATAGGGGCAATTGTAGTGCACCCCAACGACGAAGACCTGTCGTTGGGGACCCCGCGACGAACGCCTGACCAGGCGCTGCGGCGCGGGGCCGGTAATTTGGCTCGGATATTCTGAGGGGCATGCGCATTATTGCGGGAACGTTTCGTTCGCGCCCGCTGCAGGCGCCGGCGGGATTGGCGACGCGGCCGACGAGCGACCGTCTGCGCGAGACGCTGTTTAACGTGCTGGCGCCGCGAATTGAGGGCGCATTCTTTCTGGATTTGTATGCGGGATCGGGCGCGGTGGGATTGGAGGCGCTGAGCCGCGGAGTGGAGCATGTTGTCTTTGTGGAGCGCGCGCCGGCGGCGTTGAAGACACTGCGGGCGAATCTGGAAAAATTAGGCGTGAAAGACGGATTCAGCATTCAGGCAGGCGGAGTGCGGGAGTTTTTGCGCAAGGCGCAGAGTGGGCCACGAGGATTCGATATTGTGTTTCTCGATCCGCCGTACGACGCGGCGGACGAGTATGAGGCGACGTTGGAGATGTTGGGAGGCTCCGGCGCGCGATTGCTTGCTACGGATGCGGTGGCGATTGCGGAGCATCGGCGCAAGGAGAAGTTAGAGGACAGATATGGATCGCTTGCGCGCACGCGGCTGCTGGAGCAGGGCGATGCGTCGTTGAGTTTCTACAGTTACGAGTGACTGTAGCGGACTAAGACGGTCGCGGGCTGGCTATTCCCAGGTCATTGTCGCGGGCCGATCGAATGCGACTGCGGAGCGACCGTTGAGATGAAGACAATGAAGTGGCGTTTGAGCGGAATTTTCGCGGCGGTGTTGTGCGCGGCTGTGCTGCATGCGCAGTCCTGGATTATTGGACCGTTTGCG
>DATHNJ010000309.1:0-11614 GCA_035486155.1 Occallatibacter sp.
GCCAGGAGGATTGGGTCTTTGCCAGTCCACACACGAAAGGAGTGCAACCTTACTGGCCGAGCACGCTGAACCGGTGGCACATTCAACCCGCTGTGAAAGCCGCTCGGATCGAAGGCCGGATCGGCTGGCATACATTCCGACGGACCTACGCCACGCTCCTCAAGGCGAATGGAGAAGACGTGAAGACCGTGCAGGAACTCCTGCGACATGCCAACAGTCTGGTGACGATGAACCTCTACGCGCAAGCGATCACGGAGGTGAAACGTCAGGCGCAAAGCCGGCTGGTGGGCATGCTGCTCGACAACAACGACTCAGAACAGGAGAGCCTGGCTGTGATTGGAACAAAACGGACGTACGACAAAATCCTTCAAGCCCGCAAGTTGCTGAATTGATTGGCGTCCCCGACGGGATTTGAACCCGTGTTATCGCCGTGAAAGGGCGGTGTCCTAGGCCGGGCTAGACGACGGGGACGCGTGGATGAGAGCAGAAACGGCCGGAGATGACCGTAAGCGCCCTTCATGAAGGCTATCAACTCGCCGAGGGCGTGTCAAAAGTCGGCCAGCCCTCTGAGCAGCTGTTTTATCGACCGCGCTATCCTGAAAATGAATGCGCCGCTACCGCTATCTCGATCTGTTGACCATCGGATTCGTGGTGGTGCTGCTCATCTCCAATCTCATCGGCCCCAAGATTTGCCAGCTCGGTCCGCTGCGCCCGAGCGCCGCTGAGTTTCTTTTTCCACTCACCTATATATGTGGCGACATCTTCACCGAAGTTTACGGCTATGGCTCGTCGCGGCGCGCCATCTGGCTCGGCTTTTTCGCCATGGGCTTGCTTGCGGCCATGGGACAGCTTGCCGTCTCGCTGCCGCCGGCGCCGGAGTGGAAAGGCCAGGAGGCGTTCGCGACCGTCTTCGGGCTGGTGCCGCGTTTCGCACTGGCGAGCCTGGCCGCCTATTGGGCCGGTGAGTTTACCAACAGCTACACGCTGGCCAAGCTCAAGCTCTTTACGGGCGGGCGCTGGTTGTGGACGCGCACCATCGGCTCCACGGTCACCGGACAGGCCGTTGACACGGCTGTCATCATCGTCGTTGCGTTCGCCGGCTCGCAGGCGCCGGCGATGCTGCTGCGCATGGTTCTCTCTTCTTACCTGATTAAGGTCGCCGTCGAAGTTGCCGCCACGCCGATCACCTATCTTGTCGTCGGCTGGCTCAAGCGCGCCGAGGGAGTCGACGCGTTCGATCGCGGCACCAATTTCAATCCCTTCGCGGCGCCAAGCGAGAGCGCTTGATTGTTATGCAGGGCCGTTTTGCAACAGCTCGTCGCCCGTCCGGAACTTGCTCTGCTGCAGATCAATTCAACCGGGACGCTCGATTTAGTTAAACGATTTTTCCTGATTCAATGGCGCTTGTCACAGCTTGCTGCCAGAACTGCGCGCAGCCATGTACGATGGGTGCTGCATTCAAGTTCAAACTTACTCCTGCATTTATCTTGCTGCAGCGCGGATGAGGTGTATGAAAGCCCTAGGAGTTAGACGCATTCCTCTTTTCTGTAGCGCACTCGTTGTGGCCGTGACGATCACAGGTTGCCAGCAGAAGCCTTCGGCACAGGCGCCTGCCGGCGCAGGCATGCAGGCCATGCCCGTGCAGACGGTTTCCGTTGCCCTTGCGCCGGTTGCGCAAAGCAGCGAATACGTCGCGACCATCATGTCGCGCCGCTCGGCGACCATGCAGCCGCAGGTGAGCGGAAGACTTCTGCAAATTGGCGTGAAATCCGGAGATCACGTAGCGGCCGGCCAAGTCATGATGGAGATCGACTCGCAGCCACAAGTCGCCACCGTGGAAGCGCAGCGCGCGACCGAGCGGCAGAAAAAAGCGCTCTATGACTACAACACCGTCGAACTGGATCGACAGCGCAAGCTCTTCGAGGCCGGCATCATCAGCCGCGACCTGTGGGACCAGGCGCAGCAGTCCTACTCCAACACGAAGGCGGATTATGAGTCGTCGGTCTCTTTGCGCAAAACGCAGGAAGAGCAACTCGCCTACTACTCGGTGCGTGCGCCGTTTGACGGCATCATCGGCGATGTCCCTGTGCATGTGGGCGATTACGTTTCGACCACGACGATCCTGACCACGCTGGATCAAAATAAGGATCTCGAAGCGTACATCTACATCCCTACCGAGCGCTCCAGTGAAGTACGGCTCGGGCTTGGCGTTGAGCTCTACGACACGGCGGGCAAGCTGCTGGAGAAGTCTAAAGTGGACTTCGTGTCGCCGCAGGTCGACAGTACGCTACAGGGAATTCTGGTGAAGGCGCCGGTTCATCCTTCCGCGGAGATGGTGCGCAATGCGCAGCTCATCAAGGCGCGCGTGATTTGGAGCACCAAGCCGATGGCCGTGGTGCCGATTCTCGCTGTGACGCGCCAGGCCGGACAGAGCTTTGTCTTTGTCGCGCGGCAGCAAGGCGGACACTTCTTCGCTGCGCAAATGCCCGTCACCCTTGGCGACACGGTGGGCAATAATTATTCGATCTCATCCGGGCTCAACGCCGGCGACAAGGTCATCGTTTCGAGCACGCAGTTTCTCGTCAATGGCATGCCGGTTCAACCCCTGGGCGCATGATCGCCCGCAGGTGAGCAGTTTCGACTCGTAGGCAGCGGCGCGAAAACTCCTCGCGCCCAGTCGAATCGCAAAGGAAAGCAGGGTCACCTTGTTCGTTGACTTTTTTATTCATAGGCCGGTCTTCGCTACGGTTTGCGCGCTGCTGATTATTCTTGCGGGCGCCATTTGCATTCCCAACCTTCCTATTGCGATGTATCCCACGCTGACTCCGCCCCAGGTGGGCGTGTCGTGCAACTACGTCGGGGCCAATGCCGACACGGTAGAAAAGGCCGTCACCATTCCGTTGGAAGAGGCGATCAACGGCGTCGAGGGCATGCGCTACATCAGCTCTTCCAGCACCAACAACGGCGTCAGCTCGATCACAGCGACGTTCCGGACCGGATACAGCCTCGATATCGCCGCTGTCGACGTGCAGAATCGCGTGGCCAGCGTGACCGGCCGCCTGCCCGCTGCGGTGAACGCTACGGGCATCAGCATCAGCAAGGCGAACAGCAACTTTGTCTTCGGCGCCGGCTTCTTTACGCGCGATGCTCGCTATTCGCCGGAGTTCATCTCCAACTATCTCGATGTCTACGTCAAGGACGCCATCAAGCGCGTGCCTGGCGTAGGCGATGTGCAGATCTTCGGCGAACGCAAATACGCCATGCGCGTCTGGCTTGATCCGCTGAAGATGGCCGCGCGCGGGCTCACCGCGACCGATGTCGTTGCGGCGCTTACCGAGCAAAACGTCGAAATTCCCGCGGGCCAGTTGGGGCAGCCGCCATCGAATCAGACGCAGGCGTTTCAGATTCCCGTGCGCGTGATCGGCCGCCTCACCAGCCCGATGGAGTTTGACAACATCATCGTCAAAAACAACGCCAATGGCCTGGTGCTCCTGAAAGACATTGGCCACTCGGAAGTGGGCGCTGAAGACTACAGCTCGAGCCTCGAGTACAACGGCTTCAGCGCGCAGGGCATCGGCGTGTTGCAACTGTCCAGCGCCAACGCGCTCGACGTGGACGCGCGCGCCAAGGCTGCTCTTAAAGAATTGTCGAAGAGTTTTCCGCCGGGGCTTGAATATGCGGTCGCATTCGATTCAACGACCGTCATTGGCGATTCGATCCGCGAAGTGCTGGTGACTCTCGGCGAGGCAGTCGTCATCGTCATTGCGGTGATCTTTCTCTTTCTGCTCGACTGGCGCGCCACAATTATTCCCGCGGTCACGATTCCCGTTTCGCTCGTCGGGACCTTCGCGTTTATTCGCATCTTCGATTTCTCGATCAATTCGCTCACTTTGTTCGGCATCACGCTGGCTACAGGTCTGGTGGTCGACGACGCCATCGTTGTGATCGAGAATGTGCAGCGCCACATTGCGATGGAGCACTCCGATCCGCATGAAGCCACTTCGCACGCCATGGGCGAAGTCACCAGCGCGGTGATCGCGACCTCGCTGGTGTTGATCGCCGTCTTCGTGCCGGTATCGTTCTTTCCGGGAACCACCGGCATCCTCTATCGCCAGTTCTCGCTCACCATCGCTTTCTCGATCGCTATCTCGGCATTCAACGCGCTGACCCTGTCGCCTGCGCTCTCAGCGCTCTTTCTGCGCGGCGAAGAAGCTCGCCCGCATCAACTCGACTTTCTCCATATTCGGCCCCTATCGCGCGCCTTCGCCGGTTTCGTCCACGGCCTCGACGGGTTCATTACGTGGCTGGGGCGAACCTATGCAAAAGTCATTCATGCAGCGTTGAAGCTGCGTTACCTGTTGCTTCTCTTCTTCTTTGCCGGCCTCGGCGCGACCTTCTGGATCTACCAGCGCGTGCCTACCGGATTTATCCCTCAAGAGGACCAGGGATTCCTCATCGGCATCGTGCAGGCGCCGCCGGGCTCGTCGCTTGCCTACACTTCGGCGCTTGCGCAGCGCGCGCAGGCCATCATCTCATCCAATAAAGACATCGCCGGCGCATTCTCCATTATGGGATTCAGCTTCTCCGGCGGCGCCTCCAACTCCGGATTGATGTTCATGGCCACCAAACCTGCTGACGAGCGCCGGGGCAAAGGCCATTCAGCCGCTGACATCGTCGCGGATCTAAGCCCCAAACTGGGCTCACTGATGTTTCAGCCCAACGGCGGCCTGGTCGCGGTCATTCAACCTCCTGCGGTCAGCGGCGTGGGCAGCTACGGCGGCTTCCAGTTCATGCTGCAGGACTCGGGCAACAACACCTTGTCCGATCTCGATCGCGTGGCTCATCAAATCGTCGGCGCCGCCCGTGCGCGCAAAGATCTCACTGGGCTGATCACGACTTTCTCCGCGAACGATCCGCAGGAGCTTGTCACGATCGATCGCGAAAAGGCCAAGTCACTCAATGTCCCGCTTTCGCAGGTCACCGATGCGCTCGGCGTCTTCATGGGCTCTGAGTACATCAACGATTTTGATTTCAATAACCGAACCTATCGCGTCTACGTGCAGGCCGATCAGAACTACCGTATGAACGCCGCCGCTCTGCACAGCTACTATGTGCGCTCGGGTTCCGGCCAGATGGTGCCGCTGGACAATTTGGTCACCGTGACGGAGAGCTCAGGGCCGCCGGTCATCTCGCACTACAATCTCTTCCGCGCTGTTGAAATCGATGGCTCGCCGGCGCCGGGCTACAGCTCGGGGCAGGGAATCACCGGCATGGAAGACCTGGCCAAGCAGGTGATGATGCCCGGCATGCGCTCCGAGTGGACCGGCTTGACCCTCGACGAAATTGAATCGAGCGGCCGCGCAACGCTGATCTTCGGACTTGGATTGCTCGTCGTCTACCTTACGCTCTCGGCGCAATACGAGAGCTTCGCGCTTCCGTTCATCATCCTGTTAGCCGTTCCCATGGCGGTGCTCGGCGCGCTCGGTCTTGTCTTTCTGCGCGGCCTCTCCAACGATGTCTACTGCCAGATCGGTCTGGTGATGCTCATCGGCCTCTCGGCGAAGAACTCGATTCTCATTGTAGAGTTCGCCGAGCAGCTGCGACGCAAGGGCCGCTCCATCGCCGAAGCCGCGATTGAAGCCGCTGAGCTGCGCCTGCGCCCGATCCTGATGACGTCGTTCGCGTTCATTCTCGGCGTCATGCCGCTCTACTTCGCTACTGGCGCCGGCGCCTTGGGACGCCGCTCTGTGGGAACGACGATCGTCGGCGGCATGCTCTTCTCCACCTTGCTCAACTTGATCTTCATTCCTGTGCTTTACGTTCTGTTGAGCCGCTTGCTCAAGCACCACCCTCCGGCGACTACAGAGCCGGCGCAAACCGCTCACGCATGAGATCCTCATACGCATGAAATCAGCGTAGTCGCCTACTGCTCGCCGCGGTGGGCGACGATGTAGTCCTTGATCCGGCCGTAGACTTCGCTCGACACAATGCCATGCTCGAGCAGATCGTTCTTGGCGCGGTACGGCCTGAAGCGCACGATGCGCGCGGCCCATGTTTGCGTCATGCCGGGGACCTTCAGCAACTCTTCGATCGTTGCGTGATTGATGTCGACGCGGTCTTCCGTGGGCGTCGTCTTATGCGTCTTTGCAGCCGTCTGCGCCCCGTCCGTGCGCAATACGCACAGACCCACAAGCGCCGTCCATAAAAATCGCCGCCTGCTCTGCATCGCGTCATTGTGCGCGTCGGCTTGGCAAATCGCAAGCGAACGTTATTCTCGTCAGCTCTTCACAGGCTTTTTGGTTCTCATCCTCTTGATTCTTTGCAAAAATGCTCGTATGGCAATTTCCCCAGTTGCTCCAGTCTCAGGCGCCACAAGCCGCCCCACGATCTTCGGCAAGGCCAAGCTGATTGCCATCGTCGTCCTTGCGATCCTTGTTGCCCTCTGTTTCGCTTTCTCGTGGAACACACGAAGCGCATTAGGGAATCGCTCGTTCTCTGGTCGTGTCCAGGGCGCAGAGAATCTCTTCGGCAAGAAAACCCTGGTCGACGTTACCCCATGGCAGACGGCGCAAACCCTTGCGGCGCTGGCCGTCTCTGCCGAGGAGACCGAGTATGCGCATGACGCTGAGCGTCTGGCCGATCACGAAGTCGATCAGGCATTCGCGTCCGCTCTGCGTCAGGCGCGCTTGCAGGCCGAGCATGTGTCGCTCTCCGGCGAAGCCAAGGCAATCACGCAGAAGATCGCGAACCTTCAGCAGTTGATCGCCCAGGATCGCGCGCTTGTTCAGAGCCTGACGCCGGCTGCGCCGACCACGCCAGCGACAAAAAACTCTCCACCGCCTGCGACGGACAACTCAGGCGATCTCGAGGTCGCCAAGGCGCAGTTAAGTCTCGACTCCGATGAACTAGCCGATGCGCAGCATGATTTGGATCGCGCCGTCGGCGACGACAGCGATCAGATTCAGGAGGAGCTGACGGCGCGCGAAGCCGCAGTGCGGCGCTTCGAGCAGACCTCCAGTCAAAAAGCGCAGGTAGCCGCTTTGTCTGTGCGGCAGCATAGTACGCTCGCGGGAAGAATCCGCGCATGGTTCAACCAAAACGAGCGCTATAGCCTGCTGCAGCAGGCGCAGCAGCAAACGCAGCAGGATATAGCAGCATTCACGTCGCAGCACAATACGCTCGAAGCGCAGACGAATTCCAGTTCCGGCTCGTCCACTGCGCCCGCCGATCGCACTGCAAAGCTGGCTGCGTTGAAAGATCGCAGCGCCGAGCGCCAGATCCTCAGCATCTATGACGACCGGATTCAGACCGAGCAACAACTCGCGGCGATCTACGCCAAGTGGTCGGCGCAGGTGCTCTTGCAGCACAACATTGTCTTTCAGTTGATCCTTCAATCATTCGCGATCATCCTGCTGATCGTGATCGGCATGCTTCTGTGCGACACGCTTGTGCGCAAACTGCTCGAGCACCCGAGGCTCGATCGGCGTCAAACGCAGACGCTGCGCAGCGTCCTCCAACTCGGCGTCCAAGTCGTCGGAGTTGTGCTCATCCTTCTCGTAATCTTCGGAGTGCCCAAGGAAACGCCGACCATCCTCGGCCTCGCCACGGCCGCTCTTACCGTTGCACTGCAGGACTTCATCCTCGCCTTCCTTGGCTGGTTTGTGCTCGTCGGCAAACGCGGCATGCATGTGGGCGATTGGGTTGAGATCAACGGCGTCGGAGGCGAAGTGACGGAGGTGGGCCTGTTCAGTACATCACTAATGGAAACAGGCACGCTCGCGGACAAGGGACATCCCACTGGCCGCAGCATTACGTTCATGAACAGCTTCGCCATTCGCGGCACGTATTTCAACTTCTCTACGAGCGGCCAGTGGATGTGGGACGAAATATCCGTCACGATTCCATCATCGGAAGATACAGGAGAGATCGTGGAGAAAATTCATGCCGCCGTGTTGCAGGAGACCGAAGCAAATACGCAACTCGCCGAGCAGGAGTGGCAGAAAAGCGTGCACGGCGTTGATCTGACGCGGTTCAGCGCCGCGCCGGTAGTGAGTCTGCGGCCGTCGTCGTCGGGCATCGGCGCGCAGATCCGTTATGTCACTCGCGCGTCGCAGCGTTTCGAGTTGAGCAACCGCATTTACCAGCGCGTCATCGAAGTGTTGCAGCACACGAGCGGTCCAGCAAAGACGGATGTAACACAAGTCGTTGCGACGTCCTAGTTCACCTGCCGGCTTGCTTCGAGAGAAAAACGAAGTTGACACGATACGGGGTTTCCCCGTACCTTAAACCCGATGCAGATTCGTCGCCATCACGGTCGCCACCATCATCATGGGACCTCCATGCCGGCGGACTGCTATGGCCTGAACTAGACGGCCACAGAGATCAGGAAACACCAAGCCCGCCGGCGAAAGAGCCGGCGGGCTTTTTTGTTGCGATCTGAAGCGCCAAACCCAGGAATGGAATTATGACCGACTCAACTGCAGCAATCGATTTCGGAAAGATGGACGGCCTGGTTCCAGGCATCGTCCAGGACGCGTGCACCGGCGAAGTGCTGATGCTGGGCTTTCTCAACCAGACCAGCTATGAGAAGACCCTCGAATCGGGCTTCGTCACCTTTTGGAGCCGCACCCGCCAGAAGCTGTGGATGAAAGGCGAGACCAGCGGTAATCGTCTGCGCGTCGTCTCCGCATCCACCGACTGCGACAGCGACTCGCTCTTGTTTCGCGTCGAAGTGGAAGGCGATGGACTTGTGTGTCATGAGGGTACTGTGAGCTGCTTCACGCGACCGATCGCAACACAAACAACGGAGGCTGTTCGTGGCTAACAAACTTCGCTTCGGCTTACCGAAAGGCAGTCTGCAGGACGCGACGATCGCTCTGTTCAAGCGCGCCGGCTGGAATATCTATGCCGATGGCCGTTCCTATTTTCCCTCGATCGACGACGCCAACATCGAATGCATGCTGATCCGCGCGCAGGAGATGGCGCGCTATGTCGATCACGGAGTGCTCGACGCCGGCCTTACGGGCATCGATTGGGTGGTTGAGAGCGGCCTCGACGTCACCAGCGTGACGACTTTGACCTACGCCAAGCAGTCGCGCCGCAAAGTTCGTTGGGTGCTCGCCGTGCCGGAGTCGAGCGGTTTCAACAGAGCCGAAGACCTCGACGGCAAGATCATCGCGACAGAACTTGTCGAAGTCACCAAGCGTTACTTCGCGCAGAAAGGCGTCAACGTCAAGGTCGAATTCAGTTGGGGTGCGACGGAAGTCAAGCCGCCCATGCTCGCGGACGCCATCGTCGAAGTCACCGAGACGGGTAGTTCGCTCAAGGCCAATCATCTGAAAATTATCGACACCGTGATGGAGAGCGAGACGCATCTGATCGCCGGCAAACCTGCGCTTGCCGATCCGTGGAAGCGCGAGAAGATCGATCAGATCGCTCTTATGCTGCGCGGCGCCATCGACGCGCAATCGCAGGTGGGCCTTATGCTCAACGTCCGTCGATCAGACCTCGAGGCTGTACTGTCTGTTCTTCCCGCGCTTAATTCGCCAACCGTTTCGCAGTTGAGCGATTCGGAGTGGGTCGCCGTCAACACGATCGTCGAAGAAGGCGTGGCGCGCGATGTGATTCCGCGCCTCAAAGCCGCGCGCGCGACAGGGATCGTGGAATACCCGTTGAACAAGGTTGTTCTGTGAGACGCCAACGATGAAACTCATCCGAACTAAAGGCCGCGGGGCTCGCAAAGCCGAAGAGGCGTTGGCCGCGCTGGAGAAGCGCGGCGGCGCAGCTCTCGACGGCGTGCTCCCCGCCGTACAGCGTATCGTCACAGATGTGCGCAAGCAGGGCGATCGCGCGCTTCTGCGCTACGCGACAAGGCTCGATGGCCTCGCCGGCCGTGAAGCCCTGCGTGTGACGCCGGAAGAGATGGCCGAAGCGTGGAACGCGGTCGATCCCGTATTACGTGACGCACTGAGTATCGCAGCCAATCAGATTCGTGAGTTCGCGCGCCGTCAGATGCCCGCCACTTGGGAGTGGGCGCCGATTCCTGGATTAACAACCGGGCAACTCGTGCGCCCCATCAACTCCGTCGGCTGCTATGTCCCGAGCGGCCGCCATCCACTTCCTTCTACATTGCTCATGACCGCGATTCCCGCGCGGGTCGTGGGCGTGGAACGCATCGTCGTCGTCTCGCCCAAGCCCGCCCCCGAAACCCTTGCTGCAGCTCACTTGCTAGGCATCGCGGAGTTCTATCGTCTCGGCGGAGCGCACGCCGTTGCCGCACTCGCCTACGGAACGGAGACCATCGCGCGCGTCGACAAGATCGTCGGCCCCGGCAATCTCTACGTCACCGCCGCCAAGCGTCTCGTCGCCTTCGACTGCGCCATCGATATGCTTGCCGGTCCGACGGAGATCGTAGTCACCAGCGATCGCGGCCGTCCCGCCGACATCGCATCCGATCTCGTCGCTCAGGCCGAGCACGATCCTGAAGCACTAGCCATCTTCATCACCACGCGCTCCGATCTTGCTGCGTCTGTCGCCGCTGAAGCTACGCGCCGCAGCCGCAACAATCCCATCGCGCGCAAATCTCTCGACCGCAACGGCGTCATCTTCGTTGCATCATCGCCCGATGAAGCCCGCGCCATCACCAATCGCCTTGCGCCCGAGCACCTCACCGTCGATTCTGCAAAAGATCTCGACTGGGTGCAAAACGCGGGTTCGGTCTTCATCGGCCGCTGGTCCGTACAGCCCATGGGCGACTACATCTCCGGTCCCAATCACACGCTGCCCACCGGCGGCATGGCGCGTGTGCGCGGCGGGCTCAGCGTCAACGATTTCGTCAAGCTCATTACCGTGCAGGAGTACACCGCGAGAGGGATTCGTTCGCTGGGTCCGGCGGCGGCGCGACTGGCCGAAGCCGAAGGGCTGACAGGCCACGTCGAAGCGATCCGAACCCGTCTTTCAAACACGCGCCTGACGAAAAGGAAGTCCGATGCCTGATTCGGCAAACTCGCGCCAACTCGCTCCGCGCGCCCGTGTGCAGGCGATGAAGGAGTATCATCCGCCGCTTGGAGATCGCTCGGTTCTGCGGCTAGACTTCAACGAGAACACGCTTGCCTGTTCGCCCAAGGTGCGCGAAGTTCTTGGCAGCATCTCAGCCGGTGAACTGACGCGCTATCCCGAGCGCGAACCTGTGGAGGCCATCGTTGCAGAGCATCTTGGTCTCGCGTCCGAACAGGTTGTTCTTACCAACGGCGTCGATGAAGCTATTCACGTGCTGTTTGAGACTTTTCTTGAATCCGGCGACGAACTGCTTCTGCCTGTCCCGACTTACACCATGTACGAGGTCTATGCCTCGGCTACCGATGCGCGCATCGTCGCCGTGCAGTCGGATGCGACTCTGCAATTTCCGTTCGAACGTCTTCTCGCCGCCATTACGCCACAGACCAAGATCATCGCCGTCGCCAACCCCAATAGCCCGGCCGGCTCCATCGCCACCCGCGCGCAATTAGTCGAACTTGCGCGCCGCGCGCCCCAAGCTGTCCTTCTCGTCGACGAAGCCTACTTTCACTTTCACGGCGAAACCGTCCTCGACCTGATCGGCGCAGTTCCCAATCTG
>DATHNJ010000310.1:0-4221 GCA_035486155.1 Occallatibacter sp.
CTGCGCTGAACAACTTCCGGTCGGCGCCGCCGAGAACTGTCAACGAGCCGCGCCCGACGCATGCGGCGGCGGACAAAGACCTGTTCGTCTAAGACCTGTTCTTCCAACTATCTTGTAGACAGTTCTTTTTTGAGGCGGGACCGATGACCGGTGGACGGCTTCTGTTTCTCTTGTCTCTTATGAGCGCGACGACTGGGGCGTTGATTGCACAATCGACGCCGAGTCCCGCGCTTCTCGTATTGTCCAAGCAGGACCACACGTTGGCGATCGTCGATCCCGCAAGTCTGAAGGTTGTGGCGCGTGCGCCGGTGGGCGACGATCCGCACGAGGTGATTGCGTCCAGCGATGGGCGCACCGCGTACGTGTCGAACTATGGATTTGGCCAATATCACACGCTGACGGCGATCGATCTTCTCGGGCAGAAGCCGATCGGCACGATCGATCTGGGCGCGCTGCGCGGACCGCATGGGCTGGCGTTTGCCGAGGGCAAGGTGTGGTTCACGGCGGAGGCGGCGAAGTCGATTGGGCGTTACGATCCTGCGACAGGCAAGGTGGATGAGATTATCGGGATTGGGCAGAACAGGACACACATGATCTACGTGTTTCCCGACGCGAAGCGGATCGTGACGACAAATGTGAACTCGGGGACGGTAACGATTCTCGATCGGTTGGATACGCCGGGTGGCGCGCCGAAGCCAGGAGCTCCGTCTGAGCCAGGCATGCCGGCGGGCGCGATTCTGCCGCCGGGCGGCGACTGGCTGGAGACGGTGGTTGCCGTGGGGACGCGCGATGAGGGATTCGATGTTGCGCCGGGCGGCAAAGAGGCGTGGGTGGCCAATGCCGGCGATGGCACGGTGTCGGTGATTGACCTGGCGGCGAAGAAGGTGACGGCCACGCTCGATGTGAAAGCGAAGGGCGCAAACCGGTTGAAGATTACGCCGGATGGAAAGCTGGCGCTGATCTCCGCGGGGCCGGATCTGGTGATTGTGGATCGGGCTACGCGGAAGGAAGTGAAGCGGCTGACGATCGGGCATGGGTCGGGCGGAATTTTGATTCAGCCTGATGGGGCGCGGGCATATGTGGCGTTCAGCCCCGACGGATTTGTGGCGGTGATCGATCTGAAGACGCTGACGATGGTGGGGAAGATCGATGCGGGCGGGAATCCGGATGGAATGGCTTGGGCTGTGCAGCACTGAATTCGAGATTCCGCAACGACAGAGGCGAGACGCGCTGCGTCTCGCCTCTGTCGTTTTAGGAGGCTGGTTCTATTGCTCGTCGAACTCGATGACCTGAATCGATAGTCCCGGAACCGTGTGATGGAAGTGAGCGCTGACGTTGTGCAGCGTCGACTCGACAGGGACAATGCGACTGGGGTCGTCGATGGAGTTGGTCTCCTGCGTGTCGTTGGCGTGGAGGGTGATGAGCTTCGCGGAAGGCGCTAGCTTGGCGCCGTCTACGTTGAGGTCGATCGATTGCGGATCGCTCGATGCGTTGACGAGTTTCAGATAGAGCTTCTTTTTCGCGGCGCTGCCCGTGATTGAGTAGAACAGCTTGGGGCCGGCGCTTTCGAGCTTTGAGCCCAGCGTGTGGTCGCCAAGGTAAGAGCCGAAGAGCACTTGCGCGTAGTAGGCGGGCGAGCCATAGCTCTTCATCCCGTTGTAGCCGATGAGGTCTGTCTCCCACTGCATGCCGCCAGGATCGACGCGCACCAGCAGCGGCGCGTACGCGGCCATGATCACGATGTCGCTGTTGCGCTCGAGGCCCGTCATCCAGGCGGCGTCGCCGAGAGCGGCGCCGAAGTTGGGCGTGGGGAAGCCCTCGCGCGTGGCCCACTCGCCGACGAAGATCTTGGGGCCATTGCGATCGGTTTTGTCGTAGCGGCCGCCGTCCCAATGCGGCGCAGCAGAGCCAGGAGTGGGCGGATCGTAATGCGTCGCGTCGTGGAAGTTCTGCGTGGCGCGCACATAGAAGTGCTCGTCGAGCACGTCGGGTTTGATGTCTTTGACGGGAGCGGTGACGATGAGTTGGAGCTCGGGATACCTGGCTTTGATGGCCTTGTAGAAGGGCGGGCAGCGTTCCGCGTAACTGCCGGAGCGGTCGAGCCAGTCTTCATTGCCGATTTCGACGTAGGTGAGTTTGAAGGGCGCGGGGTGGCCGTCTTTGATACGCTCGGCGCCCCACTTGGTGTCGGGGCCTCCCGTGACGTATTCGATCTCGTCCAGGGCGTCCTGAATATAGGGCTGGAGCTGATCGACGGGGACGTGTTCGCCGCGCAACGAGTAGCCAGCGTACACAGCGAGAACTGGGTCCATGTGCAGGTCTTCGCACCACTCGAGGAATTCGAGCAGGCCCATGCCGTCGTCGGAGTGATACATCCAGGGGCTGGGGTGCGTGGGGCGATCGACAAGCGGGCCAATCGTCTTCTTCCAATCGAAGCGGTCGACGATGCGATCGCCCTCAAGATAATTGCCGCCAGGGAAACGCAGGAAGTTGGGATGCATCGCGGCAAGCTTTTCCATCAGGTCGATGCGGAAGCCGTTGGGGCGATCGTGATAGGTGGGCGGAAAGAGCGAGACGAGCTGCAGCCAGAGAGCGCCCGGATGGCTAACGGTGAGCGTGAGATGGTTGGCCGATGAGGGTTGAATCGCGCCGGTCTTGAGCGTGAACGAATATTGTTTCCACTCGGAGCCGATGGATGCGACGGTTGTGGTCGCGATGGCTTTGCCTGTGTCGTCACTGCTAAGGCTGACGGTGACCGGACCCAGATCGGCGCCGGCCTTGGCATAAAAGGAGCCTTTGTAGGTCGTGTTGGGCTTGAGAGCGAAGCCCCAGTAGCCCACATTGAGAACGCCGGCCTGGTTTTGCGCGTCGGCCTTGTCGACATCAAGGCGCAGGCTTGTGGGCAGGGCTTCGCTCGGGCCGGTGGTCTTATCGGGCGTAATTTTGGCGGCGGAGTTTCCGTTCTCGTAGAGATACCAGTAGACGATGCCGCTCCAGTCGGCGTGGAAGGTGCGGTTGCGGACCATCTCGGCATAGAGGCCACCGTCGTAGGAGTAGTTGATCTCCTCGGTCATGAGGCCGTAGAGCGAGGGGCTGACAGCGGAGACGGGCTGATCGGCGTGAATAGTGAGCGCAGCTGGCTGGGCTGCCAGGAGGGTGGCAGGGAGGGCGAGAGCAGCCAAAGCAAGTGTTCGAGCAAACGTTTTCTCAGGCATCAAGATTTCTCCGGAATTTTGGCGCCGGGCTAGTATAACGCGCGGCTCAGGCCGAGTTTATTTTGAAAGGCGCGCGTGCTCCGCCCGGATGCGCCTCATGTCTACCTGGGTGCCGTCCGATAGCTATCTCAGGCCGCTCTCGCCGTGGAGCGCGCCTGAAATCTTCTAAAGGACCGCAGCGCCGTTATGTTAAAGAGTCTGGGGCTGGAACAACTGCTTGCCGCGAGCTTTGGGTTGGTGCTGCTGGCCGCCTCCGCGGCCGGCCTGATGGCGATTCGGGGGCAGGTCGCAGTGCAGCGGAGTAGCGCCGTGGCCGCCCAGGAAGCGCATCATGCGCTGCTGGCGCAGAAGCTGGCGATGCTGCAGCAACGCGAGCAGGCCACGTCGCGCGCCTTCTTTTTGTCGCCGGGCGAGCATGGCGACGAACGGTGCGCGGAGGCGGGGCGCAACTTTGGCGCGATTCTGGATGACCTGGCCGCCGATCATCCGGACCAGACGGCGAGCGAAGAACTGGAGACGCTCCGCGCGGCATGGCAGGCGGGCGAGGACGAGCTGCAGAAGATGTTTGCGGCGACGCGGCAGGGACGCAACGACCTGCAGGTGGCGGAGCTGCCGAAGTCGGTGGCTTTGAGCAAGAAGATTCAGACGGCGCTAAACGCCTATGTCGATCATGCGACGCAGCAGGCCGACGATCGGCTGAAGGACGAGCAGGCGACGTCAAGCCGCACCTTGTGGGCATCCTCGATTTGCGTAGTGCTGAGCGCGATGGCGGCTTTGTTCTTCGGCGCTCTCACAGTGCGCATTGTGGGGGCGCGCGTGCAGCGGGCGCGCGAGGCGCTGGCGGCGATTGAGCGGAAGGACTTGTCGCAAGAGGACATCGCGGTTTCCACCAAGGACGCGCTGGGAGCGACTCTGCGTTCGGTCAACAGCATGCGCGGCGCGCTGAATCATATCTTCGTGGACCTGGGGCGTGTTGGCGCGCAAGTTTCGTCGGCGTCCACGGAGT
>DATHNJ010000311.1:0-36974 GCA_035486155.1 Occallatibacter sp.
GTTTTCCTGACTTCTTCTCGTGCGATGCATGTTCCGGCAAGCGGGACATGCCAAGTCAATCGCGCGTCCTTTCAACGCGCCGGGGTGATCTTTAAACGACGCACGAGGCCGCCAGCGTAAGGATCAGAGCCACGACTGAGATGATCGTCTCGCAAACCGACCATGTCTTCATCGTCTCCGTCACGCTCATATTGAAGTATTCCTTGACGAGCCAGAAGCCGCCGTCATTGACGTGCGAGAAGATGAGCGAACCGGCGCCCGTGGCGATGGCGAGAAGTTCGGGGCGAACTCCCGTGGCGTGGAAGGCGATGGGAGCTACGATGCCGGCCGCGGTGCTCATCGCCACCGTGGCGGATCCAGTGGCGAGGCGCATCAGCGCAGCCAGGAGCCAGGCCAGCAACAGCAGCGGCACGTGAACCGAGAGAGCGATCTGCACAATGGCTTGGGAGACGCCGCTGTCCTGCAGGACGCGGCCGAAGCCGCCGCCGGCGCCGACGAGGAGAGTGATGGTGGCGGTCGGAGCGAGGCACTCGTTGGAGAAGCGCAAGATGGTTTCGCGCGTGAAGCCGCGGAGGCGGCCGAGCGTGAAGAAGCTCATCAGCACACCGATCAGCAAGGCCATATCGTCATTGCCGATGAGGCGAATCGTTTGATTGAGACCGCTGCCGGGAGCGGCGATGGAGTCAGCCCAGCTTCCGACGAGCATGAGAAAAACGGGCAGCAGAATCGTGAACAGAGTGAGGCCGAAGCTTGGCAGGCTGCGATTCGCGTCGTGCTCCACAAACTCGGCAGCCATTGGATTGTCGTTCTGCAAATGCACGTGGGGCGCGATGAGCTTGGCGTAGAGCGGGCCGGCGAGCACGGCGGTAGGAATGCCGATGAGCAGCGCATAGAGGATGGTGCGGCCGACGTCGGCTTTGTAGATGGTGACGGCGAGCAAAGCGGCTGGGTGCGGCGGAACGAGGCCGTGAACGACCGAAAGACCGGCGACCATGGGAATGCCGACGAGGATCAGCGAAGTCTTCGTGCGGCGCGCCACGGTGAAGGCGATCGGGATGAGGAGGACGAAGCCCACTTCAAAAAAAGCAGGCAGACCGACGATGAGGCCGATGACCATCATGGCCCAGTGAATGCGCTTTTCGCCGAACAACCCGATGAGGGTATGGGCGATGCGGTCGGCGCCGCCGGACTCGGCCATCATCTTGCCCAGCATCGTGCCGAGAGCGACAACGATGGCGATGTGGCCCAGTGTCGCCCCCATGCCGGTCTCGAAGGATCGCATCACCGTTGAAAGCGGCATGCCGACGGCGATGGCGAGTCCCAACGAGACTACGAAGAGAGTGATGAACGGATTGAGTTTGAAAACCGCAACAAGCAGAATGAGGCAGACCACGGCGATGAGCGCAGCGGAGAGCAGAAAGATGCTGTGAGGATCGACCATGGTCGCGGTTTTCCTGGAAATAGAAGGTGTGGAGTTGCTATGCGGCCGGAGACTTATAGGCGACGCATTCGATTTCGACCTTGCAGTCGACAACCATGCTGGAGACAACGCAGGCGCGCGCCGGCGGATGCTCGCCGAAATACTGCCTGAAAACTGAATTGAACGATGAGAAGTCCCGGGGATCATCGAGCCATACGCCGCAACGCACGACATGCTCGGGCCCGTACCCGGCTTCGCTCAAAATGGCGAGCAGGTTTTTGATTGCTTGATGCGATTGCACGACAACGTTGCCTGTGACCAACTCGCCGTTAACCATGGGCACCTGGCCAGAAACATAAAGCCAGCCGTCGGCTTCCACCGCGCGCGCAAAGGGCAGATGCTGACCGCCCTGGCCCTTGCCGCCTTCTACTCCATATCGCTTGATTGTCATGTTTTGTCCGTCGCTCGCTTTATTGAATCCAGGTTGTGCGGGCGCGCGGCACAAACTTTCCCGCGCGAGAGCCTGTGGCGCCGCCTGCGTTGTACGAAAGCACTCCATTGACCCAGACGCCGTGGATGCCCTTCGCCGGTTGCACGGGATCGGTGAAGGTGGCGACGTCGAGAATCGTGTTGGGATCGAAGAGAACGAGATCGGCGTAGAAACCGGCGCGAATCCATCCGCGTTCGGCCAGACCGAAGCGCTGCGCCGGCATCGCCGTCATCTTGCGAACAGCTACGGGCAGCGACAGCAGCTTTTCCTCGCGGCTGTAGCGGCCGAGCACGCGCGGAAAGGTTCCCCACAGGCGGGGATGCGGGCGCGGATCCTGCGGCAGGCCATCGGAGCCAATCATCGTGGCCGGATGGGCAAGAATGCGGCGCATGTCGGTTTCGGAGATGCTGTGATAGATAGCGCCGGCGGGCTGCAGACGGCGTGCGGCTTCGAGCTGCGTCATCTGCCAGCCTTCGGCGATGGATGCGAGCGAGCGGCCGCCAATTTCAGGGTGCGGCTCGCTCCAGGTGATGGTGATCTCGACGCGCGGATCGACCTGTCCGAGGTCTAGGGTGCTTGAACCTGCCGCATACGGATAGCAATCGCAGCCAACGTGCTGCGCGCTGCGTGCGTTGTCGAGGACGCCAAGGACTTCATCCGCGCGGCCCCAGTTGGCGACGCCCGCGCACTTGAGATGCGAGATGACGATTGGCACGCGCGTGTGGCGGCCGATCGTGAAGCTCTCTTCCATTGCGTCAAGGATCGCTTCGGTCTCCGTGCGCATGTGGGTTGTGTAGAGGGCGCCGGCAGCAGCGAGTGGTTCGGCGAGCCCGAGAACTTCTTCGGTGCTGGCGGAACGCGCCGATGCATACGCCAAACCGGTGCTCAGCCCCAGAGCGCCGCCGGCGAGCGCGTCCGCAAGCTGATTTCGCATGGCGGCGACTTCGTTGGCTGTAGCCGCGCGATCGAGGCGATCCATGTGGTTGTTGCGCAGCGCAGTGTGACCGATCAGCGCGCCGACATTCACGGCGGGCTGAGCCGCACGAATCGCATCAATATAGGAGGCGAATGTCGAATAGCGGAAGTCATCAGCCTTGCCGAGCAGGTTCATCGGGTCGGGCAAGGCGCCGTTCAGGCGAACAGGCGACGCGCTGATGCCGCAGTTGCCGACGATGACCGTCGTGACGCCCTGCGAGAGCTTGGGCAGCATCGCCGGATTTTGCAGGACGTAGAGGTCGTCGTGCGTGTGCACGTCGATGAAGCCCGGCGCCAGAGCGAAGCCGGCGGCATCGATGGTGTTTCTGGCTGCGTGCGTCAAGGAGGGACCGACTTCGGCGATTCGATCCTCTTCGAGCGCGATATCGAGGATTCGGGGCTCTTGGCCACTGCCGTCAAATATCAATGCATTTTGGATGAGAGTGTCGCAGTTCGGCATCGCGCTGATTGAAACTATAGACTATTCACAGAGGTTTTTCGCACAAGAATCCCATGCGGCGGAGACCGGCAAACAGATGACTCAACAAAGCGCAATAGCTACAGTTCAAGAGATAATTTCGCCGCTCAACAAGGGGCTGGGAGCATTGGATCAGGCCGTCGAGCCGAGCGAGATCGCTAAACGCAAATGGAATTTGCTGCACGAGGATCTGAGCCTCCCGACGGCCGTTCTCTACAAGGAAAAGCTCGACCACAATCTGCACTGGATGCAGCAGTTCATCTCAGCTTATGGCATGAAGCTGGCGCCGCACGGCAAGACCACCATGGCCCCGGCGCTTTTCGCGATGCAGCTTGGGTCCGGCGCGTGGGGCATTACGCTGGCCACGGCGCACCAAACACAGGCCGCATACGCGCATGGGGTTCGCCGCGTGCTGATGGGCAATCAGCTTGTGGGCAAGGAAAACATGGCGATCGTAGCGCGGCTGCTGCGCGATCCCGAGTTTGAATACTACTGCCTGGTCGATGCGCGGGAGCAGGTGGAGCAGCTTGGGCGGTTCTTTGGAGCGCAAGGATTGAAAGTGCGCGTGCTGCTCGAAGTGGGCGTTGCAGGCGGACGCGCGGGCGTGCGCGACGATGCGCAGCTCAGCGCAGTCATCGAGGCGCTGGCGAAACATTCAGACGTCATCGAGCTGTGCGGAGTGGAGCTGTTTGAAGGCGTGCTGCACGATGAGGCGCCGGTCCGTGAGTTTCTGGGGCGAGCTGTCGAAATCATGCGGCGCCTGCTTGGGGAGAAACGCTTCAGCCGCACGCCGGCGATTCTGACTGGCGCGGGCTCTGCATGGTACGACGTGGTGGCGGATGTATTTTCGGCGGCAGCATTCGAGGATGCCGTCGAGATCATCCTGCGGCCCGGCTGTTATTTGACGCATGACGTGGGCGCATACCGCGAAGCGCAGACGAAGATTCTCGAGCGCAATCCAATTGCGCACAAGATGAAATCGGGATTGATTCCCGCGCTGCAGGTGTGGGCCTACGTGCTCTCGATTCCCGAACCGGAGAAGGCGATCGTCGGCATGGGCAAGCGCGATGCGGCGTTCGATTCGGGCCTGCCGGTTCCCGCGCTGCATTTCCGGCCGGGCGCTGCGAGCCCCAAAGCCAGCCTGCCGCACTGGACCGTGACAAAGATGATGGACCAGCATGCGTTTCTGGAGATCAAGGCGGGCGACGATGTGCGTGTGGGCGATATGATCGCATTCGATATTGCGCACCCCTGCCTGACATTCGACAAGTGGCGCACGCTGCCGGTGGTGAACACTGCTTTCGATGTCATCGACGTCGTTCAGACTTTTTTCTAAGGTTAGCAAGTTAGCTATGAGATTGCGCATCGACGGCGGACTGATTCTTGGAGCAGCGTTGCTCGGCGCCTGCGGGACGTCGCGAGCATTTGCGCAGGACGATCCGGCGCAACGCGCCCTCTCGCTCCAGCGACAAGGAAAGATCGCCGAAGCCGAAGAGGAGTGGAAGACGATTGCCACGCAGCATCCCGCGAGCGCCGAGCCGCTGGCCGAGCTGGGTCTGCTGGAAGCGCGGCAGGAGCACTATGCCGAGGCCATCCGCTGGTACAAGAAAGCGATGGCGCTGAGTCCGGAGATGCCTCGCTTGCGCTTCAATCTGGGCCTTGCGTACTTCAAGGCAGGCGAATACGCAGAGGCGCTTGAGCAGTTCAAGCCTCTGCTCAAGACCGGGGCCGCCGATCCGGATGAGGCGCAGCGGCTGACTATTCTGGTCGGCATGTCGCACTATGGGCTGGGAGAATTCGCGGCGGCGACTCCTTATCTCAAACGAGCGGCAGATGGCGACGTGCAGAATCTTTCGCTGCTGCTGACCTTGGCGCACAGTTGTCTGCTGTCGCACCAATACCAATGCGTGCTCGACGAATTTCATCAGATTATCGCGTTGAGTCCTGATTCAGTCGAAGCGCACATGCTAGCTGGAGAGGCGCTGGACGAGATGAAGGAACCCGTGGATGCGGTTCGCGAGTTACGCGCCGCGGTTCAGGCCGATCCCAAGGCGCCGAATGTGCATTTCGCTCTTGGTTACGTATTGTGGACGCAGGGCCACGCCGACGAGGCTGCGCAGGAGTTTCAGGCGGAGATCGACAATGATCCGCAGCATATCCAGGCGATTCTTTATCTGGCCGATGCTCGAATTCAAATGAACCAGCCAGAGGGCGCTCGTCCGTTATTGGAGAAGGTCGCGAAGATCGACCCCACCGATCCAATGGTTCATCTCGATCTGGGAATTATCTACACGGATGCCAGCCGCAATGCGGATGCGCTGCGCGAGTTGAAGACGGCTGCCGCTCTCGACCCAACCAATGTGAAGCCTCACTGGCGGCTGGCGCGGCTTTATCATTCCATGGGAAAGACTGCCGAGGCCGATGCTGAACTCACCAAGACCAAACACATGAATGAGGCTGCGGACGAGGGGCTGCTGAAAGCGATGTCCAGAGTCTCACAGCAGAGCAGTGCGCCTCAGGGCGAGCCCGCGAAGAAGTAACTGCCGAGTCGATCCGGTCTTGGTCCAGGAAGAACGATCCGAAAAAAATGAAGGCCGGGGCTCGCGCCCCGGCCTTTAGTTGATACAGCGACAGATTTATCAGGCTAGAAGGTGATCTTTCCGCCCATCTGAAGCAGACGAGGTTCGTGATCGCTGGTAACCGTCCCGAAGCTCGCACTGCCGAGCGTGTCGCCGACACCCTGGAAGTTCGGGTGGTTAAACACATCGAACGACTCGACACGCAGTTGCAAATTGACGCGCTCGGCGATCTTCGTGTTCTTCGCCAGAGCGATATCCCACTTCTGAAAGCCGGGTCCCAACAGGGAACCCGGGCTCACGTTTCCGAATGCGCCCTCGGCAGCCTGGAATGAGGATGTCGAGAACCAGTTGTTGGGCTTTTTGGCCATCGAGACCGACGCGATTTGATTGGGACGCGCCGCCTTGTTGCCGTAGGGGGTGCCGATCCCCAAACCACGGAGACCTTGTCCGGCCACAAAACCGTCGGCTGGGTTGGTATCGCAGACTGTGGCCCCGGCTCCATTTGTAGTTGTGGGGCAGGCGAACGGATCGTTCGGCTGAACGATGGTCATCGAAGCGCCGGACGTGTAGGTGGTGATGCCAGACAGTTCCCATCCGCCCAGCAGCTTGCCTTCTGCGCCGTTCTGACCCTTGAAGAAGGGCAGCGTGTAGACGTAGTTGAAGATCAGGTTCTGCGGCAAATTGAACGCCGCCGGACCGTAGTCTGCCTTGATGTCGTAAGTGTTCAAGGTTGGATAGGCTGGGAAGCCGCCGCCCAGATCGCCGGTGCGATCAACTGAGTTGGTTGTGAGAACCTTCGACCATGTGTACGAGAGACCCACGGTCAGGCCGTTGTGGGAGCGATGGTTCAAACCAATTTGCAGCGAATTGTAGTTGCTGGTGAAGAGCGGAGCCCTGTCCTGGATGTAGGAGTATCCAGCATAGGGACGAATCGCGTTCACGTCGGTATTTGGGTCCGCAACCAACCTGGCGCCGGGCTTCGGCTGGTTTTCATCCCACTCGCCTACAAGATGGCGAGCCTGGTTGCCCACATAAGCCACGGAGATAACTGTGGTGGGCAGAAGCTGACGCTCAACGGTCAGGTTGTAGTCGAAGTAACTGGGCACCTTGAAGATCGGCGTGCCGGTTGCGGTAATCGCGTTCGGACCATAGTTCGGTCCGGCCTGCGCTCCGCTGAGCGGCGCATCGAACGGCGCATTGGTGATTGTGACAGTTTGCGTGATCGGCGGATCGTTGAAGGCGTTTTGTTCCCACATGCCATCCAGCACACGATCGTAGAAGAGGCCGAAGCCGCCACGAATTGAGGTGAGGCCGCGCCCGTCAGGGTTGAAGGCAAAACCGACACGCGGGGCGAAGTTGTCGTTGTTGTTCGGATTTACATCATTGCCAAAGGGCGAGCACTGCACCAGCGGACCGGCTTGCTGCGCGACCGCGCAGTGCCCGGCGTAGTTGGGGAAGATCAGTCCATTGGCATAGGTGCTCGGTTGGAGCAGGTTGCCGCCGACGAATTGATTCGCGACGAAGTTGCCGCTCCCCGGATCGATTGCCGGCGCCACTGCGGATTCGTAGAGCACGGGATCGAAGTTGGTCAACGTGTTGTGCTTGTCCATGGGAGAGGGGAAACTGCTCCAGCGCACGCCGAGGTTGAGAGTCAAACGGGGCGTGACCTTCCAGTCATCGTTGATATAGGCTTCGCTGTTTAAGAAGTTGAGGTCGGGAACGGTGTCACGACTGGCCTGCGAGTAACTCTGTACTTCGCCCAGAAGGAAATCGGCGAAGGGAACATCGCCCGGCGAGCCAGTGCCGAAGCTGAACGATGCATCGCCCCCGGTGCCATTTTCAGTTTTGATCATCTGCTGAATCTGGAAGCCCATGCGGAGCGTGTGTTTGCCGAGGGAGAACGAGAGGTTGTCAAAGTAGGTCCGATCAAGGTTGCGTTCTCCATACGGAGCGCTGCCTGTCCCAAAGCCCGTGATGTTAGTGATGTTGAGATTGGGCATACGTCCGTAAGGATCGGCGTACTTGGTCGTGTTCGGCTGCAGTGCGCTGACGAACTTAGAATTGTTGGCGAAATCGCCGTTGGCGAAAGTCGCGTTGATTGTGCCCTGCGAGTAAGCGAACTCCAGTTCGTTGACGATCTTCGGCGAGATGCTCCAGGTCAGGTTGCCGACCACGTTCTTACCGGGCGAGTTATAGGCGACCTTGGCCGCGCCAGGATACTGGGGACCATTCCACAGACCGCTGGGATCGGTTTGCGGGAAGGTATCGTTCATGCCTCGCGCATAAAAATGCAGCTTGTCGTTGAAGTAGTGATCGATGCGAACGATGTCATCCCGATAATCGTTCGTCGATGGTTGGTTGAAGGTCAGGACGCCGCTGGCGTTTGCGTTGGGCAGCAAGAGATTGGTCAGATAGACTTGTGCGTTCTTGCTGAATGCCGTCGTAGGAATCGTGGACGTGCCAGACGCAGCATTGTAGGTCGCCTGTGGATATTGAGCAGTGATATCGCCTGCAAAGACGCCGTTTGCTTCATTCGTGGTCGGCGGATTCAGGGTCGAGCTTGTTCCCGCCTGATTGATCTTGTGCCAATCCTCGGAGTAGAAGAAAAAGGTCTTGGTTTTCGCCTCGTTATAGACCCTGGGAATATAAACAGGGCCGCCAAACGTGAAGCCGTAGACGTTCTGATGGTAGACGCCGGGCTGGTTTGGAAGGCCGTTGCTGATCTCGCTTTGTTTATTGAGCCAATCGTTGGCGTTGAAGTCGGTGGTGCGAACGTACTCGTACGCCTCACCGTGGAAAGTGCTGGAGCCGCTACGCGTGGCCACCAGGATCTGGCCGCCGCCTGAACGCCCATAGCCGGCGTCGTAGTTGCCTCTCTCTAGGGTGATCTCCTGGATCGCCTCCATGCTGGGCTGGCTGACTGCGGTGGTGTTCGAGCCGGAGTCGTTGATGTCGGCGCCGTCCACTGTCCAGTTGTTCGCCGTGCCGCGGGCGCCATTGACAGAGAGGGCCGTGAAACCCGACGAAGCTTCGTCGTTCAACATGTTCACAACACCGGGCTGCAGCGTAACCAACTGCGTGAAGTTCCGGCTGTTGATCTCGAGCTCTCGGACTTGCTCACCCGAAATGGTGCCGGCCAAGCCGCCGGTCTCGGTATTGACTTGAACCGGATTGTCTTCCACCGTGACGGTCGTCGTGACCGAGCCGGCTTTGAGCTGAACGTTCAATGAGTGCTTTTCAGCTACGTTCAGCACGATGTTTTTGCCTTCGTAGGTCTCGAATCCCGGAGCGACTACCTTGACGCTGTATGCGCCAGCGGGAAGATTGGTCACCGCGAAGAGACCTGCCCCGTCCGACTGCACGACCCGGCCGGCCGCGTTCACACCGTTTTCTGTAATGGTGATGACTGCATTGGGAACCACAGCGCCGCTGGGATCGGCCACTACGCCGCTCAGCGTCGCGGTCAACTCCTGCGCTCGGCTGGCAAGAGGGGACAGGAGCAGTAGCAGGAAGAGCCAAACCATGGTTGCGGGCCTACACGCGGCGAGTTTCCGCTTGCGATCACCGTCAGAGGCCAAGTGAGTAGTTCTCGAAAGGGAAATTTGTGGGGCCTGCGCGAAATCTGTCATTGCCAACGCACCTTTCGTTGATATCCGTGGTGTCCAAATGCGGGGGCTGTTTTGGACGGGTCAATTCAAGAGCCCTGCGAAAGCAGCTTCAACTTGAACAGGTTCACCCTGGGATTCGCAGAAAAAGCGTGTCGATCCAGACGGTCGCGACTTATATCGCCACGCCGGTGAAAAGATCGGCGGCGGCGGTAGAAGCGATGAACTCAGTCTGGAGTCGCATCACGTGTGTCTCCCAAGATGGTGCAAGGTTGCAGGCCAGATGATTCCACTGCGGAGATCCGGCCCGACCCTGGCGCAATCGAAGACTGGTAAGCGTCTCTTCTTCGGTGTGCGCTCGAGCAGGGTTTTTGTTCGTTCTGCAACAATAGGATTAGTTGGAATAAATTACAAGAGGGAAAATGAACAAAAACGCTGAAAATGATCAAGCCAGTGAGCTGAGTTGGTCGAAGATGGCCAAAATTAGCGAGTCAAAAGGGGATAGCCCCCCGGCCTGCGCCGGCCGGACGAGCAGTTTTTGTCGATAGCACAGTGGTTCGATCTGCTTAGGTAAAGCGATTGAAGGGGCCGAAGCCCCTTTTCAGGCCAGAACTATTCGGACGCCCTGACGTTCGAAGGGGGCCAGCGCCTGGGGCGAGGCGCCCTCATTGGTGATGAGAACGTGGATATCGCTGGCCGGGCAGATGAAGGCCGGACTTACGTGGCCGAGCTTGCTTGAGTCCGTCACCACGATGACCTGTTTGGCCTGCTTGAGCATCTTGCGATAGACAAGCGCCTCGTCGGTTTCGAGGGTGGTGGCGCCACGCTCCGGATCGAGACCGGTGACGCTGAGAAAGACTTTATCCATATAAACGTCATTCAAAAAAGTAAGCGCCGCATTTCCGGTAAGTGAGAAAGACCAGGCCCAGGGAATGACGCCGCCCGTCAAAACGGTGCGAATTCCGGGCTGATTGCATAGTTCCATGCCTATATTGACGGCGTTGGTGATGACCTGAATCTTTTCGCGATGGCGAAGGCTGCGGCCGATGTGCGTGGTGGTTGTGCCCGCTGTGAGTCCGACGGTTTCATTCGGTCTTATCAATTCGGCGGCCGCGAGACCGATGCGGCGCTTCTCCACGGCGAAGCGCTGCTCACGGGCGAGAAAAGAGCTGTCATAGCGAAACGGCTCATATAAGAGAGGCTCAACGAGCGTCGCGCCTCCATGAGTGCGGCGTATCAAACCGCGGTTCTCCAGGCGCGCAAGATCCCTGCGGATGCTGGGCGCAGAGGAACCAGCGACGGCAAGAATCTCCTCTACAGACGCAGTTCCTACCGAAAGCAGAAACTTGATGATCTGTTCGGAGCGATGGTTCAGGTTGTCCGACATGACGGACCGATTCTACACGGGGGAGAGTGACTGGTCCACGTTTCGCGCATCAATTTTGTCAATTCCGCGATTTATTTCCCTCGAATTCCCACTTAATTGACGATTTAGGCGATATATGATCAGCGAAACTTATCGCGTCGACACAGCGCAGAAGGCCGATAGTTGCTCCACGGCCAGCGTACTTATGGCCGCGGCCTGCTCGGCGGCCCGATAATTTTGGCGATTTCGTTCCACACGCCGCGCATGAGTTCCCGCGTATGAGTCCGGGCGTATAAGTTCTGGCGCACAAACTTTTGTCGATCGTCGGCGAGATTGCATGAAGTCCTGACGTCTGAGCTCACGGATGATTTCCTACTGCTGTTCCGGTGAGATCACCGTAAGCAATTCATTGATTTCAGTGACGAGATCCGTGAATCTAGCTTCACGGAGCGCAATCTGCGCACTCTATTTCCCTTCTCCAAGGAGCGCTGGCGTGAATTGTGTCGAACGCACACCCGATCGAATCACCGCCGGTCAGACCAACCAGCTCAGTATCGAACAAGAGCTGCTTGCCGCGGCGATGGCCGGCTCAACAGAAGCATTCGAAAAGCTCTTCCGTCTCTACAAGGCAGGGCTCTACCGCATCACCTACGCGATCACGAGGAATCGAGAGGACGCCGAGGATGCAGTGCAAGACGCCTTTCTACGTGCGTACTTGAGCCTGGAGAACTTCCGTGGGGACTCGCGGTTCTACTCGTGGGTTGTGCGTATTGCCGTGAACTCGTCGCTGATGCTGCTCCGCAAACAACGCACACGACGTGAGCTGCCGATGGAAGGCGTGACAGGAACGGATGGGAATACCATGACCTTTGATGTGATTGATGCGCGTCCTGGCCCTGCGGAGTGTTACGACCATTTGGAGACCCATGCCAGCCTTATGAAGGCTATCCAAGACCTGCCGGCTCATCTCCGCGCAGTCGCCGTCCTCAGATTGCTGCGCGAGCGCTCGACGGATGAAACAGGAGAAGCCTTGGGACTCTCCGAAGCCGCGATCAAATCCCGCCTCTTCCGCATTCGCGTACGACTAGCCAAGACGCACGGCTTCGAATATCGCTCGCAGGAAAACTAAAACGCGAATTCCCTGCCCCGTACCTTTTGGGAATGTGATTCCTGGCGAGCTTTGTCTTGGCTTCGGTCAGCGGAATCCGCGGCTAATCCGGCCGTTTTCCAAGCAGTCGCAGAATATTGTTCTGCGCCAGGTAAAGATTGAGCTGCGCATTCAGCTCGTTCATGTGTGCAGCTGCAACGGCCGCGCGGGCTGAAGCGACTGTGGATGCCAACTCAGCCGTAGCCTTCTCTCTGCTCGTCTTGATGCGCAGGGTTTCTTCACGCGCATCGAGCGCCAGCTTCGTTACGGAGCGCAGTTGCTCAAGCTGTTCGACCTTATCGTAGGCCGAAGACAGTTCTAATTTGGCGTCATCCTCGGTCTGTTCGAGATCGGTCTCAGCCATCGACAGCTTGATGCGCGCATCTTTCAGAGAAGCCTCACGCGCTCCGCCGTTGAATAAGTCGTAAGTGACCATAGCGCCGAATGTGCCGAAGTTTCTCGCAAAGAACGGCAAACCATCCTGGTAGCTGTAGCGAGCGATGCCGGTAACGTTGGGGATGTATTCGTCGCGCGCGGCAGCCAGACCAGCTTTGGCTTTCTCCACGGTCTGGCGGGCCATCAAGACTTTGGGATTGGTATTGAGGACCTGAGTCGTCGCATCTGACCGCGTGGGCAAAGCGGGAGGATCGCCGAGCGAGTCCGAATCGAGCGCATATTTAGTGCCGAGCGGCGATCCGAGGGCGTCATCGAACTGCAGCATCAGGTCATCGAGCGCCAGGCGCGACACCAACGCAGACTGCTGCTTGTCCAAAAGATCTGTGCGGCTCAACAGTTCGGCGTCTTCAAGCAGTCGCCCCTCGGCGAGGCCACGGCTGTTGTCCTGCTCAACTTGTGCGGCGGCGTCCACGGCGGCCTGCGCGGCTTCGCCGCGCTGCTGTTCGATGAGGATGTTGTAGTAAAGCTGATGAACCTGGAGAGAGATCGCGTTCTCCGCGTCAGACGATTGGATTTTCGCGGAGCTCAGATCGGCGTTCGCGGCTTCCACGCCGGCGCGGATTTTGAACGCCTGCGTGATGGGCTGCGTGAGCCCGGTCCCGCTTGTGTAGGTGGTGGCGGCGCCCTGATCGATGATGACAGTCTGCGGTGGAACCAGGCCAGCAGTTCCTCCATGAGCAAATGCTCCGGGCGGAATGACGACTCCCTCGAGCTCAGTGATATGCAGGACGGAGGATTGATTGCTGAGGTTGGGGTAGAAGTGCGATTGCGCGATCTTCTTTTGCTCCTCGCTGTCGCGCACGGCCAACTGCGCGAGGGCGATGTGGTGATTGTGCTGAAGGGCGAGTTGAACCGCAGCGGAGAGAGTCAGATGAATCGGCTGGGTCTGTGGGGCTCGCGCATCGGTCGAGACATTTGCAGTCTGTTGAGCCACGAGAGCGGTCGAATGCAACAGCAGGCAGAGAGACGCGCATCCTGCAAAGCGCAGAGCGTTGCAAACGCAGTTGACAGAGCGTGTGCTGTTCGAGGTCTTCATTGAGCTTTTCCTGGCGTCGCTTTGTTGTGCGAGGCCGCGATGATCTGACTGAAACCGACCTTGAGGCTCTTCAGGCAAACGACGACGAGCAGACAACCTGTCGCGACGTAGGCGATGAGCATAAAGCCATCCATGATGGCCTGCGTGTAGGCCTGCCGCTGAATGGTCCCGCCGAAGAGCGTGGCTGCGCGGCCAAACGCAATGTCCTGCGTTGCTGCCTGGGCGTGCATGCCGCCAAGAAGCAGACGCGAGCGCGCGACAACCGGCGCAGAACCGCCATCAATCCCGGCAGACAAAATATCTGTGTGGAAGACCTGACGGCGATGGAGAAAGAACGGAATAAATGACGCGCCGATTTCGCCGCCAAAGAGACGAACGGTCTGAAAGAAACCGGCGAAGCTGAGGACATCGGCTGCTTTTTCCAGCGAGCCGGAGTTGAGGATGTCGAGAATAATGGAGCCGACCATTCCGTTGAACGCGAAGCCTTCCCCGATGGCGAGAACCAACTGACTGGCCTCGAAGCTATTGCCTGACCAATCGGTCGATATGCGTGCATTCATGAGGCAGCCCACCGCGACGAGCGTGAACCCGGTTGCCAGGACAAGGCGCGCATCAATTTTTCCGAGCAGGAAGACGGCAAGCGATCCAGCGAAGATTTGCGGAATCGCAAGCCAGAGCAGGACGGGGCCTGTTTGTTCCGGCCGGTACCCCTTGATGACTGCGAGATAACTGGGAACAAGAACTACCCCGGACAGCAGAACGAAACGGAATATCGCGACGGTAAGGCCAAGCAGGAGGGTATTTCTGCGACGAAGAAACGGAAAGTTCAAGAGAGGATTCGGTCGACTGAAGTGACGCACCGCAGCGGCGAGCACCAGGAATGAGCCGGATACGACGAGGGCGACGAATGTTCCCGATCTCCACCAGTCGAGACGCAGGCCTTGATCGAGCGCTGCATAGAGAAAAGCTGCGCCTAGACTGGCGTACAGGAAACCTCTCCAACTTGGCTTGGGTTGGCCGGGCTTGGGCTGAGGCAAAGGCTGACGCGGAATGCCGAAGGCGATCAGGACTGTCATCAACGGCGTAATCAATGTGACGGTCCAGAAGATCCAACGCCAGGAGAGGGCGGCGATGAGCCAGCCCTCGTAGGAGTGCGCCATGTGCGTCGTGACGACGATGTCGAAGGCATAGGCGCCGATGCCGACGTGAATCAAGTTCTGGGGAAGATTGCGCAGAATGAAGGAGAGGGTGAGCGGATAGAAGGTTCCCGCAGTGAGCCCTGCGACGGCGAGAAGAAAAAGGAACGCGCCGAAACTACCTGCGAACGGCATGATGGCGGTCAGCATGGTGAGAAGCACAGCTGAAGCGAGTAGAACGCGCCGTGCGCCAAGTATGCCGCCTAGATAGACAGAGAATGGACCGATGAACATCATCGACATGTTGTAGGTGGTGCCTATCCAGGAAGCCGAATCGACGTCGAGATGCAGCGCGCCGCGGATGTCGGCCGCGCCTACGCTGAGAAGGCGCCCGAAAAACGTCGCGATGGATGCGCCCAGCAACACGCCGCCGATGCCGAGGATCGGATAGACACGTTGGCTCGATTCCGCCTTTGCAGCGGTGTCCATCTAGTGCTGTTCCTCTGCGGTTTCCACTCGATCGGTGTGGATCGCAACGTCGGCCGAGAGACCGGGCCGCAGGATTTCGCTCGGGACGTTGCCGTCGAGAATAATCTTGACCGGCACGCGCTGGATTACCTTGGTGAAGTTTCCTGTCGCGTTGTCCGGCGGCAGAAGCGCGGTGGCGGCGCCACTGGCGGGAGCGATCTCGGCGACATGTCCGCGGAACGATTGGTGCGGATAGGCATCAATCTTGATGTCCACGAGGTCGCCGACGCGCATGCGCGCGAGCTGCGTCTCCTGAAAGTTGGCCTCGACCCATGCTCCGTTCTGCACAAAGTCGATGACCTGCACGCCTGCGCCGACAAGCTGTCCGGGATGCACTTGCAAGCGCCCAACGCGACCGTCGGCAGGAGCTTCGATCTTTGTGTAGCCGAGATTGACCTTTGCGACAACCAGGGCTGCTTGCTTCGCGACGATCTGCGCTTTCAGCGCGCCGTCCTTGGCGTCCAGTGCAGATCTTTGCTGCAAAGCGCCCGCCAGCGCGGCGCGGCTGCTGGCGACAGTGGAGGTTGCGCGCGTCAAATCGGCACGGCGGCTCTGCAACGCAGCCTGTGAGGCGTCCCGCGCCTCGAGCGCCTGTTCGAACTGCTGATGCGTCGCCGCGCGATCGGCTAATAGGCTTTCCTGCCGTTTATATTCGCTCGCAGCCTGCGCGGCTGCGGCTTCTGCGGCGTCGATGCCTGAATGCGCCGCGTCGGCTGCAGCCTGGGCTTGCGCAATCGATTCTTTCGCAGCCTCAGTGCTAGCGTCGGAAGCCCGCTTGGCATCCTGGTTGGCTATCAGTTCAGCCTGGGCGGCGGCGATAGCCGCTTGGGCTTCATCTACGACTGCTTTGTAGTCGGAATCTTCGAGCTCAACGATGGGCTGGTTCGCCTTGACCGGCTGATAATCTTCGACGCCGACGCGCAGAACCGTGCCGCTGATTCGCGTGCTGAGAGGAATTTGATTGGCGGTGACGTACGCGTCGTTCGTTCGTTGCACGGTCGCGTTGCTGCGCCAGGAATTCCAATCGCCCCGGATGACGAACAGAAGGAGAAGCGCCACGCCAAGCACCAGGATCGGAATTATGATGGATAGCTTCTTCAATCCGGATGAACCTCCTGTGAATGACTCACGGCAGATTTCGATCAAGCTGGGGAAAACGAAACTTCGAACAGACAAATCCCACGGAGACTGCAACGGAATTGCTTCAGGATAACGGGAAGCGCTGTGAAAATCCTCAACTTAGTAGAGCAAGACGATGCTGGAAGGCGAAAGGTGATGTTCGGTGTGCTCACGGTTAGGAGCAGAGTAGATTACTGCCAATCCTGGACTCGCACTTTGAGTCTAATCCAGAGAATTACTGTCGATTGTTATTTCGACACGGCTTCGAGAATCGTTTTGAAGGAGGATTCTCCGCCGATATTGTCAAAGCCAGGATCGACCGCGATCCAGGGGAGTTCGGCTTCTCGGGCTTCGAACGACTGCGAGAGAAGCTCCAGGGCCTTCGCGCGATCTCCCAGCGCGAGCGCCAGGCGCGCTTTGCGAAAGAAGCTAAGCCGCGTCGCGTGGGAGAGCAGATGAGCTTCAGCAGCGAGCTTTGCCGCGCGGTCCGTTTGACCGCACAACGCGTAGATCTCTGCACTGGCGCCGAGGTAAAACGGCGAAGCGCCGCTCTGGCTGCGCAAACTCTCAGCGATTGCGACGGCCTGATCGAGCAAACCGTCGTGCGCCTGGATCAAGGCCCAAAGCAAGAGGGCAAAGTGCGGCGCGCCCCCATAGGCATCCATTTTGGCAAAGTAGGAACGGGCCTCATCACGCCAGCGGCTGTGATAGAGAAACATCGCGAATGCGATCTTCTGCCGCGCCGAGAACGGATCGAGCTCCTGTGAGACTTGCAGGTGTCGCCAGGCTTCGTCCACGCGCGACCGGCACATCAGGAAAAGGGCATATTGGCGATGCGCGGCGTGGTAGTCGCCAAGGCTGAGAGCTGTCTGGTAGCAATCTTCCGCCTCTGTCCACTTCCATTCCTGAGCAAGCGCCGAGCCCAGCGCCGTGTGTCCTTCCTCCATTTCCGGGTCGAGCGAGACGGCGATCTCCGCCGATTCCCGTGCGCGCCGGGTCAGTTCGGCGGAGGCTACGGCGCCCCGCTGGGCCAAGCCGATGCAGCATTGCGCTACGCCGCAGAAGGGCCGCGGGTACAACGGCGCCTTGGCCGTGAGGTCCTCAAAGCCTTTGAGCGCCGAAGCGATGCTCTGGACCGTACCCTCTTCAAGAAGCGCTTCGGCCGCGAGCACTTCTCCGAAAAGTGAGAACAGGCTCTGCGTGGGAGTGTGCAGGTAGTTGCGTACTCTTGCCACGCGGGGCGCTATACGACTCAACAGAGACGAAGCCACACCCTCCTGCAAATTCAAGAAGTGGTCGCCCTCTGCGAGAGAATCGAATCGCTGCGACCAGAGCAGAACGCCATTGGCAGTCGACACGTGGGCCGTGACACGAAGCTTTTTCTGCTCTCTTCGCACTGTGCCGTCGATGATGATCTGCACATCCGGGTCTTCTGCTGTGGCGCCGTTTCCGAACCTGGAGCGAACCGACGGCGAAACCACACGGATCCCTGGAGTGCGAGTCAGCCTGTGAACCAGTTCATCCGAGATTCCATACGCGCAAGCGGAAGCAGTGGGATCGCCCGGCAACGCCTGAAAAGGCTCGACCGCGACACGCACGCCATCGCCTTCGACAAAGAGCTCCGGAAGCTTGTCGCGGTTTTCGACAGCAGGTCGGTTGGTGAGGCTGGTTCTCCAGCGAATCAAGGGGCGATAGCTGCCGGGACGGAAATAGATGACGACGGGGTCCGATATACCTTCGTTCTCGTAGTACTCCTTGAGCTTGCTTCTCAGCCGCCGGGCCTCGGTGCGAACGATCGAGTCCTGGCTGGGGTCGTATTCGACTTTGCGGCCGTAGACCTCGGTGCCGATGAGATACTCCTTCAGCGCTTCTTCTTTGCCGTCGAGCAGGTATTGAACGGCGAACTCAAGAAAACGAGAGAGGCGGCTCGACTGCACAAAAGAAGAGCTCCTGAGGACGCGGGAAAGGGCGTTCGTCACCTCGCCGCGCGGGACTGTGACTTCTATTTCCGGCAAGAAAACCTCCGAGACACATGGAGCAACATCGGGAGAGGCTGAAGCGTAAAGTCATTCTAGTGCGCTCCGCTCGCCTCCACCCTCATTCCAGATCATCTTCGCTGCTCACGGTGAGATCACTCTCTCAGCGCTTCGTGAAGCTGTTAGTAGTCTAAGTTGGTCTGCGTGAGGGCCTCATGAGTGTGGAGAACGTCAGCGTGCTGGCCTACGCGCCGGATTCGATGAAACTTTATCTGGGTGAGTTGAAACCATCGGTATCGCGCGTACTGACGGTTTGCGATCGCCCCGAAGAACTACCTCGCCTTGTCAAGAGATCGGGCTATCAGGTCGTGCTCCTGCCGGCCGATCTTCCCACGCAACAGTGGCTGTCGGCGTGGGGCTTGATAACGACTCTTGATCCCCGGCCATCGATCCTTGTCTATACGCTGGAGAGCGATTTTTCAATGTGGTCGGGTCTGCTTGAGGCTGGAGCATTTGACGTGCTGGTGGCGCCGTTCACGCAAGCCAAGCTGATAGAGGCGATCGAGGCGGCCGCCCAGGAGTTTCAGACGCGATTGCTGGAATGAACGAACTGAGGCGACGTGGTTCTAGTGAACGCCGAGGATGCTGCAGGGAGCGTCCTGCGCAAGTTCGAAGATTGCGTTCCAGAGACGCGCAATGTAGGGCTGGCGATGGTGCAAGCCAACCACGAGCAGATCGGCCTGATGTTCCTTGAGAAATCTCACGATCGCATGCACCTCGTGCTCTTCGAGGATATGCGATGTAATTTCCAGACCGGAGGCTTGCGCCTGCTCTTTTGCTTTTTCATGGACGAGCCTTTGCGCCGTACGCTGCTCATCGTTCCACTCAGCAGAAGTATTTGGATCGACGGCGATGGCGTAGGAGGCATATCCGGGCATCTCCTCCAACATCGACAACGTGGCAAGCGATGCCTTCAGCGCATTCGCCAAGTCGATCGCGGAGCTTAAGGCGCGGTGCGATTCAGGGCGATGATCCAACGCCACTACGATTTTCTTGAACACGGCTCCTCCCAAAGGCAGATGTTCAGCGTAACAGCTCATCCAACGTCGAGCGGAGACTCGGAGTGAGATCACTGTCATGATTGAGGAAGGTAACGCATGTTAGTTAAGTAAGCAACTGCGTGATTGTCTGTCCAAAAGGTTGAAACGATCGGCGTCCAGCGCGCACTATATATACATTCACGCGCTTCTTAGTCAGAACGTCGCCTAAAAAGGCGACTGGAGCGAGATTTCCTCAGGTGCTATGATGCACAGGCTTGATCAGCCTATGCCAAAGCGGGATTGAAGTCGGAGTAGTGCGTTTCGCGCTAATCTTGTGCTGCCTTCTTGTCGCACTCTCGGGCCAGATACATCTCATCTTCGGCCTGGCATGATGCTACAACTTCCCCGTGCGATGTAGCTGCGAAAATTTACCGATTGGGGCACTTCATATCTATCCATCGCTGCTGGAGACCACTCCCTTTCCTAGCAAGGGCTGAGCTCAATCTCTGGACAGAGCCCCAAGCAACAGTTGTGGAGAGAACGCCATGCCCACTCCCCCCGCATTGGTTGGTTACGACACTTCTGTAAAACGAGAGCATCCACCGATTGACGATGCGATCCGCAACCTTGTGAGCCTGGCCGAAGGCTCGGCCGGCGATGAATCGGCCTGTGACACGTGCGCTGAAGTCATCCTGCTGGATGCCGAAGTCGATGGACTGCGGTATCTGCTGGTGCGCATGCCGAAGCTGAGCCGCAGCCGCGTCCAGCTTAGCCCGCGCGAGTATGAGATCGTGCGCATGGTAGCAAAAGGCCATCCCAACAAGGTGATCGCCGACGTATTGAACATCAGCTCCTGGACCGTGTGCACGCACCTGCGCCGCATCTTCGCAAAGATGGGTGTTGGTTCGCGAGCGGCCATGGTGGCGCGATTGCTGGAGATTGGCGCGCTATCCACCGAGGCGCGCGTTCCCATCGCCATGCGGTGAAAGCGTAAACCTCGGATCAGAGCTCGTATTCGACGGCGGTGGCGGGCGGCGGATTTCCAAGATCGGCCGAAAAGATGGCTTTGTTCGCGGCACGCCGGCGCTTCGCCTGCGCGAATGAGCGCCTCGTCGCAATCGCCGGCGCCTTGGTCCGAACGTCTCGCAGCAGACGAAGAATATTTCCACCCAATACAAGCGATTCACTCTCCGGGGACAAGCCAAGCAGGCGGATTTTGTGCAGTTCGACGCCTGGATGCAGCCAGGGTCCGTCTGAGCCGAAGAGGACTTTGCGCGGCCCGGCGCGCTTGATCGCCTCGACAATATAGTCGAAGCGCCTCACCGCGGACGTATCGGCGTACACGTTGGGAAAGCGCACGAGCTGATCGATCACACGCTGATGGGCTCTCCAGTCATCGGCAAAGCTGCCGAGGTGAGGAATGATGAAGTTCACGTCGGGAAACTGGGGGGCCAGCAGATCGACGACCTCTGCGTGGCCTACTACGTCGGTGAGAAGCGGCATTTTAAAGGCGCGCGCGACCTGGCACAGCTCGCGCGTGGGCATGGCCTCGAATCCATGCGACTTGATTCCGCGGAAACCCCAGGACCGAGCGCGCGCGACCATCTCCATGATGCGGCCGGCGTCGCGTGAGGCGTGGACGAAGGCGAAGCCGATCAGCCGTTCGGGATGTCGCGCGATGATGCGCGCCACCTCACGATTGGCCACGTCATAGTCGCTATGGAACGGCGCGAATACGACGGTCTTCCGGATTCCGGCGCGATGCGCGCGACGCAGATAAGGCCCGATGGGCGCATCCGTATTCCAGGGCGCGGTCATGCGATCGCCTTTGCCCGCATGGCAATGGCAATCGACGATCATAGCGCTAATTCCCCTTGTCTCGCAGACGAGCGGCGAAGACCATGTAGGCGTGCAGCAGCAGCGAGAAACCAGATGCAGGTTTCGATGCCGCGAAAGAAGTTTGGCAAATTGAACTTCTCATTGGGTGCGTGCATTCCATCGTCGGGCAATGCGAATCCCATCAGAATAGTTGGGATTCCCAACACTTTTTGAAAGACGCTGGCGGCAGGCACCGATCCGCCGGAGCGCAGGAAGACAGGTTTCGCGCCAAATCCCTTTTGATAAGCCAATGCAGCAACGCGCATCGCTGGATGATTGCGATTGACTAGCGCTGGATCGGATGCGCCGAGCATGGTGAGACGCGCGCGGACGCCTTGTGGCGTTACGGCCGCAATGTGCTCCTGCAGACCTCGTTGAATCTCGGAAGGATCCTGATCGGGCACTGTGCGAATGCTCAACTTGGCCGATGCTTTAGCGGGAATCACCGTCTTGATGCCAGAGCCCTGATAACCGCCCGTCAGCCCATTCAGAGAGAGCGAGGGACGAATCGTGACGCGTTCATACGCTGTGAAGCCGTTCTCCCCCCACGCGTGCGAAACGCCGGCGTCGCGCAGAATCTCCGCATCCTTGGGCCCGGTTCTGGCCATGTAGTCGCGCTCCTGCTCGCTCCACTCGCGCACCTTGTCGTAGAAGCCCGGTATGGCGATGCGCCCATCGTTGTGGTGCAGCGTGGAGAGGATCTCGCAGAGCGCCTGAAGCGGATTGAGCACGACGCCGCCGAAGCTGCCGGAGTGAAGATCGCGTCTTGGTCCCTGCACTTCGAGCTCGAAGCGCACATTACCGCGCTGCGCATAACCGATGGCGGGCTGGTCAGGGCCTAGCATGCGGGTATCGGACATCACGGCCGCGTCAGCGCGTAAAGCCGATTTGTGGCGTTCGACGAAGGCTTGCAATTCTGGACTGCCGGCCTCTTCATCTCCTTCAAAGAGGCATTTCACGTTGACGGGCAACGCGCGCTCGGTCTTTAGAAACGACTCGATGGCCTTGATGTGTGTAAAGAGCTGTCCTTTATCGTCGCAAGCGCCTCTGCCATAGATCTTGTTGTCTTTGACGACTGGGTCGAACGGCGAATTGCGCCACTGGTCAAGAGGCTCGACCGGCTGTACATCATAGTGGCCATAGATCAGGATGGTTGGCTTGCCCGGCGCGCGACGACATGCGGCGTAGACCATCGGATGATGCCGTGTAGGCACGACGCGCACATGGTCCATTCCGATGCGCCGCAGATGCGCAGCCAGCCACGCCGCGCACTTTTTGATGTCGGCGCTGTGCCGGGGTTCATTGCTGATGGAAGGAAAGCGAATGAACTCCTGCAGCTCCGCGATGAAGCGGCGACGATTGCGGCGGGCGTAGCCGATGGCGCGAGACGGTTTCATGGCGGCGGAGTATTCCAACGCGCGATGCTATGGCCAGAGATCGACGATTGGGGGCGCAATGCACGGCGCGGGAGCAAACAGGCTTGGCGCGCAGGCGCCTTCGAGCCACAGAAGCGTTGTCGGAAGCTCGAAGAGCGCAATATCTCCCGATCGCTTCCCTGAGCGCATTTCGAATCGCCGCTGGCGATCCGCATATGCGCCAGACGAAGCGCTTGGGTAACTCGGAGCGGGCCTGAAAGGAACAATCGGCCGATTCAGTTTTAGAACTGGCGGTATCACGATTTAGACCTCGAATTCGTATTCACGCGCAGGTTCGCGCCGGGGCGATACTCCAGGCCGCGGACGGCCGTTGGCTTTTACCGGCGTTGGCTGGGTTTGATCCCAGGGCAAGACGCGATGGGATGCAGTACGTTTGCTCACGCCCATCGCCTGCGCGCTGGTGAGCCATTCTTCCGATTGCTCCGCGATCTCCAGCAACAACGTCTCGAACTGGGCGCGCGTACTTTGCAGAATATGCGGCTGAGCCAGCCAGCGGAGCACCTCGCGACCTGTGACGCCCATGCGCTGACGCGGCGAAGTTACGAGGCGCTCATTGAAGTAGCGGATGAGCACCTCTTCGACCACGTCCCAGCCATTGTCGGCGCCGAAAAGTCGCTTCACATCCTCGGAGTCGAGAATCTTGAACGCTTCTTCGAGAAGCTGCATTACTTCGACGCGCAGCACATTGAGATGACCAAAAGAGAGCCACTTGAGATTGTTGCGAAGATCCAGTCCGGCCCGGCGCACGATGGCGATGGAGCCGAAGCTCGGATCGTAGGCGCGCTCGCGGATCACGTCGGAGATTCTTTTATCGCGCCAGAACAATGTGACCTGGTGCACGAAATGCTGGAAGAGTTTGTGGAAGTCGGTATTGGCGCGGGCGCCAATTGGCGCGGCCGCGTTGCCGTAGCCGAAGATTCGTTTATATGCCGATAGGCGATCGCTGTGTGTATAGCGCAGCACATCGCGACGATCGAATTGATAGAGAGCGAATGCGCCCTGGCCACTGGAAAGCCGCACTGTGCCGGCGCGAAACAGCTCCTGCAATTTCTGCACAACGCGAAAGACTCCTATCTTCTCGTGCTGCCAGAGGTAGTACATATCTCCAACCGCCATGATGCGCTCGGAGGTGATGGTCTCGTCGTAGGGTTCGACGCCGGGCGGAATGCGCGTGACGCCAAGCTCCTTGGCAGCGTCGGGGCCCACGCCGGCCAGAGAAGCAAGACCGGCATCGGGCGGAGCGGCTGTCTTCGAATCCGCATTCACCACCGAGGACAGAAGGTCGTCGATTTGTTTGGTGAGCGCGTCGGCGAGTTGCGGATTGGCGATCAGATCAGACGATAGTCGGCCGGTCACCTGCTCCCGAAGAGCCGCTATGCGGTCATATAAGCCCTGATAGTCCTTTGCTGAAGCCATGGGTGACCCTCCTCGTTCGTTTCCACGGTCCTAAGCGCGTGATTCCAGCAGATCATTCGCCCAGGGCGAGAGACCTTGGCGATGGAATCGGCGTGCCAACCTGTTGCGCCAGGGACCTGAGCTGTTGCAATTGCCCGCGCAGGTCGTCCATCGAGTTGCGGACGCGCGGCGTCTTGTACCCATCGGGCAAGCGGCCCAGGTTGCGAGGTTGACGCGCCTCGCGGATCATCTCGATGAGCGTATCGACAACGGGCAAGAGATTGTTGTTTACGGCGATCCTTCCGCCGTCGCGGATCAGGCGCGGCCCTTCGTCGGACATGAAATCCTCGACCTCGCGGAGCAAATCCTCGAGATACATCGAGGGCAGATGACCCGGGAACTCGAGTAGCAATTGCTGCCGTTCGTTGGGTCCGATGAATACGGAGTCGAGCGTAAAGCGGACTTCGTTGACCGTTTCGACGATGACATTGAACTGCCGCGAGATCAGGATCAGTTGTGTGCCAAGGAATGCAGGGGCCTTGCCCAACGTGAGCTTGAAGAACTTGCCGTTGGCCAGCCAGCTCTGCAGCAGAGAAGTCATGTAGTCGGAGATCACGCGGAAGTTGGTGATGTCCTGTTCGTCTTCCACTGAATTCGAGTAGGGGTTATTTTTGGGTTCGCTGCGTACGCCCGACAACGACTTCTTTTGCTTTTCAAACCAGATTCCATACTCGTCGCGGAGACTGCCCAGCGTTCCGCCGATCCTGTCTGGGTTGGCTTCCACACGCGGTTCCTGGTCGAACTGCAGAGCCTGCTGGTCGACCCCAAGCAGAATTCCAAAGTAGGTGTTCACCCGCAGAATCGAAGGCGGAACGACGGCAAACTGTTTGACGATCTCGACGATCTGGCTCTTGGCCATCTCGCGCAGGGCCTTTACATATTCCGGATCGGCATCAGGGTTCAACGGATACAGTCCATCGAGTAGCGGCAGGCACTGATCCTGCGCATCCTTCGCTCGCGTATAGAGACTGGCCTGGGCGCCGGTAATGCCGCCCGCCAGATCGGTCTGCACCGTGTAGGTGCGAGAGTTCCATGACGACTCGACGTGGCCTTCTATCTCAGTCAGCGAGAATGACTGCGTAAGCGCGCCGAGAAAGCCCTTCGGGTCGGCGGCGTTGGCCTTCCAGCCGAGCACGTCGCTGACTGCGCGCGCCACAGTCTGCCCAAGTCCGCGACCGGCGCCTCCCGATTGAGACTGCGATCCGGATGCAGGCTGAGAGATAGGCGCCGGCGGATAACCGATCTCCTCGGTGAGAACCGGATAGGCGCTAAGGTCAATTGCGGACTCCCGAACCGGATTGAAGGTGTGCCTCGGCATAGTGGTCGCCTCTCTTCGTGCTGTGAATCTGATTTTCCTGTCATCCCGGCCGCAGTGAATGCGGATTCGGCCGCATGTTCAAAACTGGAGCCCGTTCAACTACCGCTTTGCAACGCCGGCTGCTTTGACGCCCTCAGCCGCACTTGATCCACCAATTGCCCGTCGTGAATGTACCTAAAATCGTAGACGGCGTCTTTCGCATCGATCGGGAACTTGCATGTTCCCGAAGAGTCCGCCAGCAATCGAGCAATCAGCGCGCCTTCCATGTCGACGACCTCGACTATGGCGCCGGCCAGCAGGCCGTCCAGCAGGAAGAACTCCTCTTCCAACTCCTGCACATTCGTTTTGGCGCCGGCGATGGGAGCAAACCGGACAATGTACGCCTCCGCCTCGGACTCCCTACCTGCGAACCGGTTCTTCAAGGGAATCGTGTCAGGGCTCAGATGGACGGAAGACGAGATAAAGCGCAAGCTTTGCTCATCCTTCGGGTAAACAGTCGCGATGCCCTTCGGCTCGATGTGAATGAGTCCTTGCGACTCTTCGAAGATGGAGCCTGGGTGAGCCAGTTGCCCCTGAGAATTGAGAAAAATCAGCACGACCGCTCGTTTGGCTCTCTTCATGCCGAGATTCAACGACAGGGATCCACCCTGAGCGGGTATTGTGAGCGAGGTATCCATGGAATTGGCGTCTGCACCCGTGGTCTTCGCGCTCATGCGGTAAGTTGCATTCTTCTTCAGACGAAAGATTGCGATGTCGTCTCGCACAATGGCGCGCACAGGCTGAGCCGGCTTCGCCGGCGGCGCGCCCGTCTCGTTCAGGGTCATCGTTGCGGTCGCTTCTGAGAGCTCGAGTTCCTGGCTCTCACTATCCGAGCTCTCCTCACCGTCACACCAGTAGCAATGGACCATGACTTCTGTGAATACTTCATCCTGGGACTCATTGCGTCGAATGACCGAGTTAACCGTCACCGCCTGATCGCAGGGAACATAGGCGAGGATTGGTTCGGCGTTCGCCACGCTTCCATCGTTGAGATGAACTTCGACTTCAATCCGCAGTGACGTCTCGGATTGGACTGCCAATGGAAACGAAATTCCGTTATTGCCGTTCTCGAAACCTGGGGTTTGACCGTTAATCGACTGCGGACAAGATTTTCTCTCACCGCATGGGCCCGTGACACTCGCTTTAATGGAGTCAATTTCGTCGCCGGAGAGCACTGATCCTGAGTCATAGGAGAGCGCTATCGTCAAGTTAGGTTCACTTTGACTCCCAGTTGCCGCCGACGCGTTCTTGGCGGGCGCTCCCACTTCGCCTCTCGCGGAGCCCAAGCTTCGCGGTGCACGACCGCCTCGTGGATTTTTGCTTCCGTTAGCCATTGCCTGTTCCTCCGATTCGCGTTCAGCGCCTTACCATTCCCGTCAAGCCGGCTCGCTTCGTCGACCTACGCGGTTTAATCGCTTTGCGTCGCCTCGTGCATCACAGCGTTCCTGCGCACGACTGTTCACGTTTTGGCGCGGCGCTGCCTTCGCCCTTCAAGTTCTGCACGACGCCGTTTGCTCGAACCGAGATATTCATGGTCCCCAGCCGTTCGGCTAGTTCCTGCCAGCAGACTGCAACCGCATTGCTGGTCTCCTCAAAAGGTTGCCGCGCCTGCTCTATTGCATCCTTCATGCTCGCGGCCCAGTGTTTCCACTCCCCGCCGCGCTCGCTGCCTAGGCTCGTCAGATCCTTGAGCGATTCGTAGGACAGCAGCTCGTTGACAAACTTCTGCTCCGCTTGATGAAACGCCTCCTGACACTTGGCCAGCGCACGCCGCGCACGATCCAGATCCTTCACGGCGCCGACTGCGCTTCGCGCCGCCTTGGCTGCGGAGCGCGCCGATCCGAGGCATCCGAGAAGATCGAGCAACTTGCTCTCGAGCCCATCGGCAAGCGCTGTGCCACGGTTCGGAGGCCGGTCGCCAACAGTGAGCAACACGGCATTGAGCGTGTCGCACAGCTTGCGAAGCTGAACCGAGAGCGTTCGAAATGTAGCTTCCAAAGCCATCGCCTCATCCACTCGCCAGGGCCTTGTAAAAGTTCTTCGTCAAAACTTCTGGACGCGCATGCCGCCGATCGAGAGCCAGGCGCACGGCGCCGATTAAGAAACGTTCAGGGATGATTCCGGGGTCGACGCCCGACGCTAAACGTCGCGAAGCCTCTTCGATCATCTTTTGTTCTTTGTGGCCGAAGTTCAGCGCCTGCGCCAGGCTCTTATTGCCGAGCGAACGGTACGGTTGAAAACACATGGCGTCGACCGCCAGCGGGCACGCTTCGGAAAATGACTTCAGCACGGCCTTCGGTATCGAGTCGGACGCCGGCCTTGGATAAATCCTCAACCAGAGCTGCCGATATTGGCGCGCCTCCGATTCAAATCCCATGCGACGCAGCAACTCAGTGTTGATCAGCATGCGAAAGAATGGCGTCGGATGCGGGCCTCTGGGATTGAAATGCGCTACTGTCGCCGGCTCGCGCGCCAGGATATCCATCAACGAACCTGCGATGCCTGGACCACCCAGCATCATGGCGCTCATGTCGGCGAACATCTCGCGATTCCAACGAACCCACGTGCGCGCCACCTGCTTGTCTGCGCCAGCGCGCAACAAACGCACGCCTACTTTTCGGGGAACGTCTCTCGACAATCCAAGATCGCTTTGCAGATTGTGGCTGACTTCATGTAACACCGCGCCGAGTGTCCAGGGATTGATCAGCCGATGAAACGGAAGCTGAATCAGCGGAAATGGATTGAGCTGCTTACCGAGCCGCTTCAACGGAATGCCGCGCCGAAACGTGGCGGGCGCGAATCCAGTGGCCATATACGACAAGGGAGGCGGCGCCGGGATCGAACGCGCAGTACCCAATCCCAGGTAGGCGGCGCGATAGCAGTCGAGAGCAATCCGATCGCAACTGAGCAGCCACTTTGCGTACCGAGTTTGGCGCTGGCCGAAGGTTTCGAAATAGAAATCCCAGATCTTTTCGATTCCACGCACCCAGTGATGCGCCCGCGCTTTACGACGCACCATCAGCTGGAGTTGGCGCGTACCCGGACGTTGCTCTGCAATCCTGCCCGACTTACGCACTTTGGCTGAAACCTGTAGCAGACCGCGACGAAGACCGGTGATCAACTGATTGACGGCCTGGATGTGACCCGCAGTCGGCGCCTCTGCGCCCGTGCCGAACTCTTCAGGGCGAAATGGCCGTAGCGCTGCGGCATGTCGCGTGACGTTGATGGATTGGGCTCGAAGCCAGGGCAACATGACCGAAGAAGAGGCGCGCGGCGCGGCATCAGACGCAGGCGGCGTTTTCTCCAACTCGGATTCTGTTATCGGCGGCATTTCACTTTGCGTCGCCATTGTCCTGACCTCGAGTCTCCGACTTTGCGATCTCACGCTGTTGATGAATGCGCTGCTGGCGGCGAGCTAACGCAGAATCTGCCCGCAGCATCGGCAGTACGAAGGCGCGGCGCCGGCTGGATGCGAGCCACAGCTTGGGCAGACGAGACGGCCTCCAATGATTCGGCCTGCCCTAGGCGCAACTCCCGCATGCGCGGCAGGCGCTACGCCGCCGGCATAACGGGCGTGCGGCGCTGCTACGCCATGGCGGTGGTGAACGCCTCGCACCGTGCGGACGCCAGGCGCGTAGCCATAATGATGGCGACGATGACGCAGGCCATAATGCGGACGAGCGATGCCGCGCCCGTAGCGATGGTGGAATCTCCGTTCGAGACGATTGTGATGGCGAAGCGCATGGCGTCTGTGATGCGGATGCCCGAGGACGCGCGAAGCGGTTCTTGCGAGCGTGCGAACCGCAAGGCGCGGCGTAAGGTGACGTCCATGCGCAGCCTGTCGCGCAATGCTTCCGACGGTTCGGCGAGCAATTGTGGGGACCACCTTGAGCAGGTGACGCGTCTGCGGATTGCGATGCAGGGTGCGCGCCACTTTGCCGATAGTCTTGGTTAGATGCGGCGAAGCCTTCGTGACGGCGCGCGCGATCTTCGGCAACATCCTCTTGGCTGCCGGCGCCACGGCTCTCGCCACGACTGGCAGCAACTTGCTCGCGGCCATGCCAACCAGAGGCAAGAAGTGTTCGGCGGCTTCGTCTTCGGTCTCGGCCTCGGCGGCGAGTTCGCCCAGGTGCTCCATCATGGCGTCGGGATAGATCTTGCGCACAGGGCTGATCTCGTCTTCCAGTTCGCCTTCGAACTCGTCCTCGTATTCTTCTTCGCCCTCGCCCAATAGGCTACTGGCGATGTTGCCGATGGCGCCGAGCCATCCTTCGCCCTCGCCTTCGTCCTCGAATTCGTCCTCTTCTTCCAGTTCTCCCTCGTCCTCCAACTCCTCTTCGAGTTCAGGCAGGACTTCCATTTCATCCTCAAGCTCGTACGCCATGATGTTTCCTCCAGCGAAAGATGGGTTGGATTCGGCAGGGCCTCAGCGACGCACATCAATAAACCTGACGTCGACGACGCGCGCGGGTCCGAACGACGCGGCGGGTAGGACGCCTGTAGCGGCGCGTGACTTTGTTGTTGCGCACAATCGCCGCGGCGGCGATTTTGGGCCGACCCAGGACGCGATGCACATGCTTGGCGACCGTGCGGGCTACGCGGCGCTTGGTGATCGGCAATCCCTTGCGAGCCTGGCGCTTCAGTGACTTCACGGTGCGGCGCATGATCGTAGGAACAGCTTTCACGCCTACGCGCGCTCTGCGACGACGACGGAGAATGCGCGTAAGGATTGCCGAGGCGCGAACAAGATGCGGAAGGATGCGCCGCAATGCGCGGCGGTCCCGCGGCGAGATGACAGTCATAGTCGCAGCGCCGACCATCGCTTCGGCTTCCCCTTCGTGCATCTCGCGCGCCGCCGCGTCGGCCATCATCTCCGCCAAAGCTTCGTTTTGCGACATAGGATGCGATGCGATCTCCTGGGCCATCTCGTCTTCGCCCTCGCCCTCGTCTTCGCTTTCGTCCTCAAACTCACCCTCACCAAGAGCAGAGGCCGCAGCTTTGCCGAGTGAGGCGCCCATCGGCCCCAGCACGGCGCCGCCGACGATAGGAGCGGCGACCTTGGCGACCGACTTGAGTACGGGCAGAGCTTTCTTGAGGAATCCGCCGAAGGAGAACTGCTCGCCCTCGTCCTCGAACTCGTCTTCTCCTTCGTACTCCTCTTCACCGAGCAGACCGCCGACGAGATTGCCGAGGCCGAATTCGCCCTCGCCTTCGTCTTCGTACTCGTCCTCAAGCTCTTCTTCTCCGAGAAACGCGCTCTCGTCTTCAAGCTCGCCTTCGTCTTCGAGCTCTTCCTCACCGAGCAGGCTGCCGGCAATATTGCCAAGAGCGCCGAGCCAGCCCTCGCCTTCCAAGCCCGCTTCGTCTTCGAGTTCGCCTTCGTGAAACTCGTCTTCGAGCTCCAGTTCCAGTTCGCCCTCATGTGTATCCGCCATGGCGCTGTCCTCCTCCTCGGTCAATGACGACTCTCTGACGGTATCCTCACTCGCAATGAGAAACCAGTCGCACTTTGTAGTGAGCAGATTCAAGGTCGCCTGAAGATGCGTAGCTCGGATATGCGACCCGACGGCGCGAATCAATATGCGCGAAGGATCGAAAGCCACGTTGGGCGCTAGATGTGGCTGTAGCCGCCTGCGACCTTTTGCGTAAGAGGCTTGGAGGGTCTGTTCTGGGCGAGTTGCTTAAGGGCACGCTGCAGATCATCGATGAACAAGCCGGCGAGATCGCGACTTACGCCAAGCCGAGTTACAACACGCATCACCACAAGGTCTTCGCGATTTGGCGCCAGCGGATAAGCCGGCGCCTGCCAGCCTTTCAAGCGCAATTGATTCGACACGTCGTAGAGTGAGAAAGCAGGACGCACATCGCGCTTGAATGTCCATACGCAACCGGGAATCCCATCGCGTCCATCGTGAATCAATTCAAACGGCCCAATTTTTTCAATTTGGTCCGCGACCCAAGCGGCTACCTCAGCGCAACTCTTCGCAACGCGTGCATAACCTGTGCGTCCGAGACGAACGAAGTTGTAATACTGCGCGACAATCTGGCCTGCGGGGCGCGAGAAATTCAACGCGAAGACGCGCATGCTGTTGCCCAGATACTTCACGCTGAAGATCAGATCTTCGGGCAGGTCGTCTTCTTCGCGCCATACAATCCAACCGCACCCCAGCGGCGCCAAACCAAATTTGTGCCCTGAAGCATTGATCGATTTCACGCGCGGAATGCGGAAATCCCACACCAGCGAAGGATGCAGAAAGGGCGCCACGAACGCGCCGCTGGCCGCATCGACATGGATCGGAATATCGATTCCGCGTTCTTCTTCAAGATCGTCCAAAGCTCGCGCAATTCCCTGCACCGGCTCGTACTGCAGGGTGTACGTTGTGCCGAAGGTCGGCACGACGCCGATTGTATTTTCGTCGCAGCGCTTGAGCACTTCTTCGGGCGACATCAACAATCGCCGGCCTTCGCACGGCGCCTGCCGCAACTCGACATCGAAGAACTTAGCGAACATGGGCCAGCAGGTGTGCACCAGGCCACAGATAAGGTTCGGCTTTGTGGCGGGCTTGCCCGCGCGCTCGCGACGCTTGCGCCATCGCATTTTCATCGCGAGGGCGCCAAGCATAGCAGCTTCGCTCGATCCAGTGGTGGATGAACCGCGCGAGCGGTCTCCGCGCGGAGAGTTCCACAGATCGGCCAACATGTGAACGCATCGCGATTCCAACTCAGCGGTCTGCGGATACTCATCGCGGTCGATCAGGTTCTTCCCGATGCTCTCCACCATGAGCTTTTGTGTCTCAGGCTCCATCCAGGTCTGGCAGAAGGTCGCCAGATTCTGTCGCGAGTTGCCATCAAGAAGCAACTCGTCATGAACGAGCTGATATGCCGATTGCGGGTTGGTTTCATGGCGAGGAAACCGGTACTTGGGAAGAGGATGGGGCAGAAATACCGAGCTGTGCACATCTTCATCGAGGCTCTCAAGGATCTCTTCGCGGCTATGAATTGGCACGGGCTCTCCTGCGTTGTTCTCTGAACAACCGCATCGCTCGCTGGTGCGCGAAAGTGCGGCGCGAACGGACTTCGGATTTTAGGCGATTTTTCACCGAGGTTGAAAGTAGCTTGTTTAAGGTACGGATGAATTGACTTCCCAGAACCGACAAGACGCACCCGAAACCGAGGTGAGCGAAGCGAAATTGAGCATGATGCGGCGGTCTTCGCGCGCGCGCCACGTATGATTCAATTTGCCGTCAAGATCACGTCTCACCGCTACACTAAACGGCGCCGCCTATCGACTGGCGGGCGCAGGGGTTATCCATGAGGACATTTTTTGCAGCGCTGCCTTTGCTGGCTTCAAGTATTGCCTTTGGACAGAGCGCGCCGATTGAATTGCCGGCCAAGCCCTCCAACATAGCCTGGGGTTATTACTGGTCGAAGGCGAAACCCGTACTCAGCGTGCATTCGGGAGATACGGTCACGATTCAGACGCTCTCGACGTGCGGCCCTGACGAGCGGCTGCTCGGCGAGGGCGTGAAGCAAGAGGACATTCCTTCCTACAACGCCGACGTCTATCGCGAGGTTAAAGACAAGGGACCGGGAGGACATATCCTCACTGGCCCGGTGGCGATTGAAGAGGCCGAGCCCGGCGATGTTCTGGAAATACAGATTCTCAAGATCAATCTCGACACTCCGTGGGCGTGCAACGGGTTCGGACCAGGACGCGGCTATCTGCCAAACGATTATCCGTATGGACGCTCGAAGATCATTCCGCTCGATCGCGAGAAGATGCTCGCGCATTTCTCGCAGGGCATCGATATCCCATTGCATCCGTTCTTCGGCAGCATGGGCATTGCGCCGCCGGAAGGCGCTGGACGCATCGATAGTGCTCCGCCATGGATGCACGCCGGCAACATGGATAACAAAGAGCTAACGGCCGGGACGACGCTGTTCATTCCCGTTCACGTGAAGGGCGCGCTCTTCGAGGTGGGCGACGGCCACGCCGGGCAAGGCAACGGCGAGGTCGACATCACGGCGATGGAGACATTTCTCACAGGCACGTTCCGCTTCATCGTGCACAAAGATCAGCATCTGCTGTGGCCGCGCGCCGAGACGCCGACGCATTACATCAGCATGGGCTTCAGCCCCGACCTGAACGTCGCGACGACTATGGCCGTGAAGAACATGATCGACTTTCTGATGACCGAGAAGCATCTGAGCCGCGATGACGCCTACATGCTGACCAGTGTGGCGGTGGATGTGGACATTACGCAACTGGTAGACGGTAATGTGGGCGTGCATGCGATGTGTCCCAAGAAGATTTTCACGAAGTAGCGACGGAGACACGTGACCTTCGCGTTTGACCCCGGAGAGGCATCCACTTATGATGAGAGTGTTGCGCCTGATGTGAACAGTGTCTAGGGCAGGTTTCTTCCTGCGGCTGAAGCTGTTCGCGCTGTTGCCCCCTCGTTCAATGGTAGGACAGCTGCCTCTGGAGCAGCCTATCGGGGTTCGAATCCCTGGGGGGCAGCCAATCAAGCACTTCCTCGAACCCTCCCGTACCATTAAGAACTTCTCCGAACAAACATAAACCATTTATTCACAGTGATTTGTCGCGTCCAACTAGTTCGCGGAGGCGCGCCTGCAGCCAGGCTTTCCTGTGGGTACGATTGCGGGTATATTTATCTCGTTGTGCGGGTATGGGAACAAATCCCTCGAGGCTCATAAGATGGCGCTCACCATAAAAGAGATCGACAACGCGAGGCCGGCAAGCCGTACAAACTACCCGACGGTGGTGGACTATGTCTGCTCGTCACACAAGCCGGCGCAAAATTATGGCGCTGGCGCTATCGGTTCGAGGGCAAGGAAAAGATGATGGCATTGGGGGAATGCCCCTTCGTCACGTTAGGCAAGGCCCGTGAATTTCATTTCGCTGCCCGCCAGAGGCTCGCAGATGGCGTGGACCCGATAGCGGAACGGAAAGCTATTGTCGAAGCCAAACAACGGGAAAGCTAAGCGCTCCAGCGCCAGGCTGAGAACAGCCTTGAGAATGTGGCGCGCGCCTGGTGGAAGTGGTGGGCTCATGGCAAATCTCCACGCCATGCTGATTACGTTTTGCGACGCTTAGAGGGCGACGTTTTTCCCAGCGTTTGGCCACAAGTTCATCGATGCGATAACGGCTGCAGAAATCCGAGAACTCATGCTGGCCGTCGGGTTGGCGGTGAAAGCCTCGTCGAACTGTTGGTCCGCCGGCTCTTGCTCTTCTTTCATTCGACTCGAGGTAGTCCCCACGAAGGCGCAAGCCGAACATCTTTAGGAGATCAATATGCGCAAACTCAAGATCATCGAGCACATCTCGCTCGATGGCGTCATCCAGACCAGCGGCCCGGATGACGATTTCCCCTACGGCGACTGGACCGCGCCATATCGCTCCCCTGCCGGGCTACAGATAGTCAACGAGTTGTACGGCAAGACCTGCGACTTGCTCTGTGGCCGTCGAACCTACGACCTGCTGGCGAGCGTCGGGCCAAAACTCCCAAAGAGTGAGATGGGGGACCGCCTGAATACGGCGACGAAGTATGTCGTAACTCACAGACCGGAGAGTCTGCAATGGACTCCATGCGAGGCCATTGGATCGGACCTCGTGGATAGCGTGCGACGCATCAAGGCCAGCAAGGGCCCCGACCTCATCGTCATGGGCAGTGGAACGCTGATTTCCGTGCTGCTTGATAACGGATTGGCGGACGAAGTAGTTCTGTTGGTGAATCCCATTGCGCTGGGCAAAGGCAAGCGCTTTTTCGAGGGCGGATCGTTGCCCCGCGGATTTGCCCTGGGCAGCTCCAGGTCTTTGCCGTCAGGCATAGTGGTCAACATTTACAAACTGATTCCCACGCTGGCCGAAGAGGCATTGTCACGCGCCAAGCTGGAACGCGAATTCGAAATTGCTCGCGAGGTGCAGGAGCGCTTGTTCCCGCAGACCTTCCCCAACGTCGCGGGCGTAGATATGGCCGCTCACTGCAGGCCTGCCCAGGCAGTCGGCGGCGACTACTACGACCTCATCCACATCCACGGTCCCTCGCTATCCGAAGCAGACCATGGCTGCGATCGCCTCGGAGTCGCGATTGGCGATATCAGTGGCAAGGGCATGTCCGCCGCCCTGTTGATGGCAAGCCTTCACGCCAGCCTGCGCGGTCAAGTGCTGAGCGGCACTGGCGATCTGGGCGCCAAGATGGCCAACGTCAACCGCCTTCTCTACGCCGCCTCCGGCTCCAACCGCTACGCCACGTTCTTTTACGCCGAGCTGGACTGCGCCTCCCGCACCTTGCACTACGTCAATGGAGGACACAATCCTCCTGCGCTGCTCCGCAAAGAGGACGGCGCCTGGCGTGTATTCCGCCTCGCAGACGGCGGCCCCGTCATCGGCCTGCTTGCCGGTGCGGTCTACAAAGAACAGATACTTCATCTACTCCCCGGCGATGTTCTGCTGGCCTTTACCGACGGCATTAGCGAAGCCATGAACGCCTCAGAAGACGAATGGGGCGAAGACCGAATGATCGCCGAGGCGCAAGCGCACGCGGACCTGAACGCCGAGGAGCTGCTGCAGGGCTTGTTTCGTGAGGCCGACGCCTTTGCCGCCGGCGCGCCGCAGCACGATGACATGACACTTGTCATACTGCGACTCTGAGTGTGCCATGCAGGCCGCCGATCCTCGGGATCAGGTAAGCGCCATTACGTCGCGGCGGCGAAGGAGGCGACGACATCGGGGGAGGCCGAACCACTCATTGAAGCGATTACCCTTGATCGACGCGTTCGGCAACTCGACGAAAAACCGGCTAGTCGGATAGGTGACACGGCAGCCTGCCTGCGGGAGCCGGGCTGGAACTTGGATCAGCAGATAGTCGATCAGACTTCGTACCGATGGCAACATTCCTCGCGGCGTCGGATAAACCAGGTGCGGGATATTCTTTGTGCGGCGATGGCTACACCAACCTGGCCGTAGCGTTCGCTTTGCTCGGGCGTCATGGTCGAAGCCACCTCTTAGGCTCTGGTCGGACACTGGCGATCGCCCGGTCCCTAATTTTCGTACGCACAGCGGCCGGTTGGACTACGACCACCTGGACGCTGAGCGGAGCGATCTCGCGTCGCAAGGAATCACTGATCGCCTCGAGTGCGAAACTTCGTACCCGCGTAGGGACCATACATGCGTGGCCTTGGCGATCTAGCCGCCCACAGAGCTGATGTTTATCACGCGCCCATGTAGCGCACAGCACACGCCCAAGAAAATAGGGGTACGAAACGGGGTACGCCGATGCTCTTAGAGCACAAGTTTTTTGATTTCAGCCAAAATGACTGCCTTGGGGGGCATAACTGGGGCGCAACTTATGCGTGGAACGCTTCGGAGGATCAATCTTGCGCGCCAGGCTTGAAAACGGTAGCTTCTGGGGCGTCGTATCATGGAGATTTCCGGCCGACCTGGTCTTTCGATTTCATTTTTCCATTGACTATC
>DATHNJ010000312.1:0-9310 GCA_035486155.1 Occallatibacter sp.
GGTGGCGATATCTCCGTCGGAGCCGGGAAGAATGGGAACCTTGGCTTCCTTCATCGCCTGCCTGGCCTTTTCTTTTTCACCCATCAGGCGTGTGACTTCGGGCGGCGGTCCGATGAACTTGATGTTCGAGGCGCGGCAGACTTCGGCGAAGTTAGCGTTCTCGCTGAGCAAACCGTAGCCGGGATGGATCGCGTCGACGTTGGCGATCTCGGCGGCGGAGATGACGGCCGGCACGTTGAGATAGCTATCGGCGGCGCGGGGCGGGCCAATGCAGATGGCCTCGTCGGCAAAACGGACGTGAAGCGAGTTGCGGTCGGCTTCGCTATAGATGGCGACGGTGCGGACGCCGAGTTCGCGGCATGCGTTGATGACACGCAGCGCGATTTCGCCGCGATTGGCGATCAAGACTTTACGAAACATAGATAAACCTTAGAGCGGCGTTAGCGGAGTCAGCGTTGCTAGCGGAGTTAGTCAATGAATTGGCGCCGATTGAGGCGCGGAAAATCTAACTCCGCTGACTGCGCTAACACCGCTGACTCCGCTTCTTTGCTTTCCACTGCTAACTTACTCGAATCGAAAAGAGCGGTTGGCCGAATTCGATGGGCTGGCCGTTGGTGACGAGGCACTTGACGATTTCGCCGGCGACGTCGGCTTCGATCTCGTTCATTAGCTTCATGGCCTCGACGATGCAGATGACCTGGCCTTTGTCGACGTGATCGCCCGGCGATACGAAGGATGGAGCGCCGGGCGAAGGCGAACCATAATACGTGCCCACAATGGGCGATTTGACCAGATGCAGGTCTTCCTTGGGCTCAGGCGCCGGGGTTGCCGCGGCGGGCGGAGCAGATGGCGGCGCGTATGCGGGCGGCGCACCGGGAGCCGGGGCCGCTGCCCAGGCCCGCGCCAGATCCGACAACGCCGGCGCAGCGCCTTGCGGCTGATTGAACTTGAGCCTGATTTTCAGATCGCCGCGGTCAACGTCGAACTCGGCGACTCCGTGTTGCTTCAGGAACTCGATCAGCTCTTTTAAGTCCTGGATATCTTCTGGTTTCATTCGTTCCTTAATTCGCTTCCTGATTTGTTGCTTGTTTCTGGGGCCGGCAGGGTTTCGTTCACAGTTCAATAAGTGCCTTGGGCGCTGGGGTCAGCGCCTGACCTCCAGAACGGGTGACAGCGACCATGTCTTCGATACGAATGCCGAATTCACCGGGCAAATATACGCCGGGTTCAATGGTAATGACCATGCCCGGCAAGAGGCGCGTCGTCTGTCCTGCTCCGATGCGCGGCGATTCGTGAATCTCCAAACCGACTCCGTGCCCTGTGGAATGAGAAAATGCTTCGCCGAGACCAGCGTTGCGAAGAACGGAACGAGCCGCCTCGTCAACGTCGCCACAGCTTGCTCCGCCGCTGACTGCCGCGACGGCCGATTCCTGGGCTTCGAGCACTGCATGATAGGTATCGCGCTCTTTGGAACTCGGTTTTCCGAGGTGCACCGTGCGCGTCATATCGGAGCAGTAACCCTCACGGATTATACCGAAGTCGAGGGTCACAAACCCCTTGCGCGGAAGCTTGGCGTTCGACGCCCGGCCATGAGGCAAAGCCGAGCGCGGACCGGAAGCGACGATTGTGTCGAAGGACATGCCTTCGGCGCCGAGTCGGCGAGCCTGGTACTCAAGCTCGGCGGCGACCTCAAATTCGGCGAGGCCTGGACGAATGAAGCCGAGCATGTGGTCGAAGAGCCGGCAGCCGAGCAAAGCCGCTTCTTGCATGATGGCGAGCTCGTCTTCGTCTTTAACCAGGCGCAGCGGCTCGACAAGCGGCGCGGCCAGTGGAGTAAGAAAACTGCGGCGAAAGCGCGCCGGAAGCGCGGCCTTGATGCGGGTAAGCTCCCCTACGGTCGTCCAGGCAGGATCGAATCCCACGAGATCGACGCCGCTTTGGGCGGCTAGCCAGACGGCGGCGTTATTGGCGGCGGGACCGGAGACAATCTGGACTTTGGCGGCGCTAACTTCCTCGGCGGCCTGCGCGGTGTAGCGGCCATCGGTGAACAGGCGCGCGACGCGGCGCGTGACGGCGAGCGTGGCGTTGGAGCCGGTGAATCCGCTGAGATAGCGTACGTCGGGGAGGTGCGTGACGAGAAGACCGTGGAGGCCTGCGCGCGTGATGCGGCGGCGCAGAAGACCGATGCGGCGGTTATGGTCCATTCGCACAGGATAAATGGCGAGACAGGGGTCAGGTATCAGGGAACAGGGATCAGGAAGTCTTGCGAATTCGGGAACCTGAGAATGTACTTGTGGAGCAGCTTGCTGTGCAGACCGACAACAGCGTTAGCAAGGTTTTGCCGCGCTCGATGAGGTCATCGACAAATATCGCGGATGCCAATTTTAGGCTCGCATGGCTGGTAAATTTCCCTCGCCGCGATCGCAATTCAGTCGCGCGACGAAAGCATATGCGCGCGCAGGCGGGGATCGAACTGATCCCTGCCAACTGAACCCTGTTCCCTGCTTTTACAACGCCGGCCGAACGGGCTTCTTGGCGTGTGGATCGAGATCGGGCGTAGCCGCCTGCAGGTCCGACTGGCGGTCCATCCACTCGTCCAGGCGCGAGCGCTTGAAGCGCCAGCGATTGCCGAGCTTGAACGCCGGAACGAAGCCGTCCGAAGCGTACTTGTAGAGGGTGTCTGGAGAGATGCCAAGGTAGTCCGAAGCCTGGCGGATGTCCATGACTTCGCGAACTTCGGGAACAAGCAGATTCGATCGGGCAGCGGCGTTGCGCATGATCACACTCCCCTGCGAGGCGAGTCGCCGCAGAGAGAAAATTCCGGTGGGGAACCGGTACTCCTGTATATAACGCTGTTTCACCTGTGGCTTCAAGGTTTTTCAGGAAGTTATAGGAAATTTACGGGCTTTCCGGTCACCAAGAATTCATTTGGAGTCTCACGGAAAGGCTGACGCCCCCTGCGGTTGGGGTCGGAAAGCCGATCAAACGCAAGGGGTTGCGCAGTTGAACCGGATGGTGCGGAGCTTCTAACCAGAACGCGCAGCCTTGTGGAAAATTGCGCGCACGTGGAAAAAGCCCTCGGCCGCGTCTGCGAACCGAGGGCTCTTGGAAACCGATTCGATCCCTAGTTGTTTTGGTCGTCGCGGCGATGCAGGGTAGGCCGATCGTCGCCATTGGAGCCGTCGCTGGCCTGAGTATTGCCGCTGTTGCCATTGTTGCCGCTGTCATCCGGCGCGTTGCTGGCGCGGCGCAGCGAAGGCTTCTTGCCGTCCTTGTTGTCCTGGAGGCGGCGTTTGTTCTCGATGCGCGCCAGACGGGCCTTCACGTCGTCAAACTCGGACGTAGTGACGGTGTATTCATCCTTTGCGGGAAGAATGCGCGCGATCTCTTCCTGGGAATGGAGGATACGGTCCGGGGTCTGAGGGTGATCGGAGAAGGCTTTGGAGACCAGACCGGGTTTGCGCTTTTCAAGCGCCTGAATCTTTTCAAAGAAGCTGATGAAGGCCTGCGGATCGTAACCGGCGCGATACATATACTGGACGCCCAGGTAGTCGGCCTGCGCCTCGAAGTCGCGCGAGAACTGAAGGAAGGTGATGGGCACCGCCAGCGAAGCCGCTTCGTAGATGCCATAGCCGGTCCAGCCGCCGATGAAGATCAGCGGGATGGTGCCGAGCTGGGCGTAGTTCATGCGCGTCATCTCGCGAGCAGCGTGGTGAGCGCAGACGTGGGCGGTCTCGTGGGCCATCACGCCGGCGAGCTCAGCTTCTTCATCGGCGTTGAGGATCAGGCCGGAGTTGACGTAGAAGAAGCCGCCCGGAAGGGCCATGGCGTTGATTTCGTCGGAGTCGATGACCTTAATGGTGAAAGGCACCTTGCAGTCGGAGTTCTTGACAATGTTTTGGCCGACGCGGTTAACGTATTCGACGATGACCGGGTCGGTAATGAAGCGGGTGCTCTTCTCGATCTGATCGGCATACATCTTGCCCATCTTGATCTCGGTGTCGGTCGAGTACCAGTTGCCGAGGCCGCGGCCGCCGATGTCGCGGTTGCCCACAGCGCTGACATCCTCGATGCTGCCTGGCTTGACCTTGGTCATCTCGCCGCCGACGGGAACGATCTTTTCAGGGTCAACATCCTTGGCGGCGACATCGCCGCTGACCGGCGTGGTTCCTGGCTCAGGATCGTCCTTGGCGTTCTTGTCCTTTTTCTTCTTTTTGGAGTCCTGCGAAGTCTGCTGCGGCGGAGCAGGGGGCGTGTCGCCGGCGACGGGCGCGGTTCCGGGGGCAGGCTGCTGCGCCGCCGGCGTGCTTGTCGGGGCAGTTCCCTGCGGCTGGCCCGATTGCGTGCTGGCCGGAGCCCCCTGAGGATTTGATGGGGCCGCGGGCGGCGTGGACTGGCTGCCGGCCGTTGTTGGCTGAGCGGTTGGCGTACTGGAGGGGTTGCTGGGTGAGCTGGTTGGGGAGGTCGACTGCGCGCATAGGGTGGTGACGGCCAGCGTCAATGTGGCCAGCGCCCCTGCGTTGAGCCCGTGTATAGGTGCTCTCATGATGTCCTCCAGCGCCGACACGTCTGTCGGGAATGGTCGCTTCGCTCGTTCTCTTAGACGCTAGTATCCGCCTATTTGGCAGCGGAAGCAAAAGACAATGTTCGCAATGTTGTCAGATGAATGTAATTGGGAACAGAAGTCCATTTTCTAGATACCGGCCGGTCATCCCGTTTCCCTTGGAGGGCGGCTGCGGGTGAATTAAAGTGGAGGTCACATGAAGACGCGAGGGTTTGTGCGCAGGGCGATCCTGTTGACGGTTGCGCTTTTGGTCGGCGGGCTGTCCCTGCAGGGCCATGCGCAGCAAGTTCATCCCGCGCAGCAGCCTCATCTATTATTCGGCCCCCACCCGCCCCAACGCCACGCGGGTTCTGCGTCCGAGGTTGCGCAGGAGGCCGCCTTCTCCGACAGCCCAACGGTCGTGGATGCGACCGACCTGGGATCGACTCATCTGCTCGATAAAGGTTGGCGGCTGGGCGTCACCTCAGATGCGACAGCGTCGAATCCTAACTTTGACGATTCGCACTGGGCGCTGCGCGACGCACAGGAGTCGATCGCCGACGTTCCCGACGACGGCGACGACTCGAAAAGCCATGCGAGGAAGTATGTATGGTTCCGGTTGCATCTGAAGCTGGCGCCGAATCATGGTCCAGTCTCTCTGCTGGTGGATCTTCCGGTGGCGCAAAGCGCCACCCTATCCGTCGCCGCCTATGGCCCTGGGCTCGACGTCTTCGCAAACGGCAAACTGATCCAGCCGGATGGACCTCACGCCGACGAGACCTTCCGCTATCAAGAGATTTCGCGCATCTATCATCTGAATCTCGATCCCCACGAGACCAACCTCACCCTTGTGCTGCGAACGATGTATATCCCGTTCGGGTACGCCGCCTATACGAGCTTCTTTTCCCGGCACACGCTGCAACTCGGCGAGCCGGAAGACGTGAGTCGCGCATGGGATCTTTGGTATCTGCACAGTCTGCTCGAACACCTGCCGCGGCTCGTCAACGCGATTCTGCTGACGGTGCTGTCCCTGTTCCTGCTGGCGCTCTATTTCACGCAGAGGGGTCACGTCGAGTATCTGTGGCTTGCTCTGCACGAATTTCTGCAGGCGCCGATCGGGTTCGTCGACCTAGCCGGCGGCATGGCGCGCATCGACCAGCTTTGGCACGCGGCCGTAGTGCTGCAACTCGTCGTTCTATCGGCTTATCTGTATTTCGAATTCCTGGTGGCGTTTTTATCGATGAAACGCCGCTGGTACATCGTTGCGCTACGCTGGACGGCTCCGATTCTGGCCGGAGTTGGGCCAACCATTCTGTTTTTGGGCGGCCACGGATGGTTTCTCATTCTCATGCTGGGGATCTTCTATCTGGGCAGTCTGATCTGGATCATCGGATGGTCGATCTTGATCTTCGTCACGCTCATCGTAGCGACCTTGCGCCGCAACTTTGAGGCCGGCCTGCTGTTGATTCCCCTTCTGCTCACGATTGTGGGAATCGCCGAGCCGATCCTGACCAGCATCGTGACCGAGTCCTCCGGCCATCCCTATCGGTCGCCGCTGACCGTTTTTGCCGGCCCCATTCCCATTCACTTCGCCACGATTGCGGACTTCGCCGGCCTGCTGGCGATCGTGCTGATCATCTTTGTCCGTTTCCTGCGCATCCAGCACGACCAGGAACGCGCCAAGACAGAGCTGGCTGCGGCGCGCAGCGTGCAGGAATTGATGATTCCGCGTGAGAAGGTGGCGACTCCGGGCTACGAGGTGGATTCGGTCTATCAGCCGGCGACAGAGGTAGGCGGAGACTTCTTTCATGTGCAGCCCGCAAGTGATGGCGGCCTCCTGGTAGTGATTGGCGACGTTGCCGGGCATGGTCTGAAGGCTGCAATGAGCGTGTCGATGCTGATGGGCGCCTTGCGCAGGATTCCGGAGCGCGGGCCGGCGAAGATTCTGGAGTCGTTGAACCGTGTGCTTACCGGCAGCGAAAGTCTGACGACCTGCCAGGCGATCTGGTTCGGCAAAGACGGCGAGCTGGTGATGTCGAGCGCCGGTCATCCGTTCCCCTACCTGAACAGCCAGGAGATTGCGCTGCCGGGAGGTCTGCCGCTAGGGGCGATCCCGGAAGTGAAGTACGACGAAGTGCGGCTCTACCTGCATCCCGGCGACCGGCTGCTCTTGCTGTCCGACGGCGTGGTTGAGGCGCGCAAGCCAAGCGGCGAGTTGTTTGGGTTTGATCGCGTACATAACCTGAGCAACCAGTCCGCTTTCTATATTGCTGATGCGGCCAAGGAATTCGGGCAGGAAGACGACATCACGGTGCTGACCGTGCGACGGCTGGCCGAGGTGATGGCGGCCTGACGCAAACGGGCCAGGATCACGCAATTTCATCTGCCCTTCATGCATTCGTCTCGGATCGGCGCCATCTCTAGTGGTGGAGAGAGCGCACGATGAGCCTTCGACGCGCGTTCAGAACGGCAGCTTCCCTGCCGCGGCGGTTCCGCCAGGCCCGGATGATTGCGCGTTCGATCAAGTCGCGGCGTCATCCGGTGCTTGCGCACATCATTCCCATCCGGCGCTGCAATCTCTCCTGCGCCTACTGCAATGAGTACGACAAGGTTTCAAATCCCGTGCCGACGGCGGAGATGTTGCGGCGCATCGATCTGCTGGCGGCGCTAGGGACGGAGATCATCACCTTCAGCGGCGGCGAACCTCTGCTGCATCCCGATCTCGATCAGCTGATCCAGAGAATTCGCGGGCACAAGCGCATCGCGACGCTGATCACGAATGGATATCTGCTGAGCGTGGAGCGGATTCGGCAGTTGAATCGCGCGGGCCTCGAGCATCTGCAGATCAGCATCGACAACGTGCAGCCGGACGAGGTCTCGAAAAAGAGCCTGAAGGTGCTGGACAAGAAGCTAGAGTGGCTGGCCGAGCATGCCGAGTTCGATGTCAGCATCAACTCCGTGGTGGGCGCAGGCGTAGCGCATCCGGAAGACGCCTTGGCCATCACGCGCCGCGCGCTGGAGTTGGGCTTCGACACGACGGTGGGTACGATTCACGATCACCAAGGGCAGCTCAAACGCCTACCTGAGAAGGATCAGCAGGTCTACGACCAGATTCAGAGTGAGCGCAAGCCCGGCTTCTGGGCATTCGCCTACGACAATCTCTTCCAGAAGAACCTTGCCGCGGGCGAGCCGAACGAGTGGCAGTGCCGCGCGGGCAGCCGCTACTTATATATCTGCGAAGATGGCCTTGTGCATTACTGTTCGCAGCAGCGCGGGTATCCGGCGATTCCGCTGGAGAGGTATGGCGCGGCGGATATCGACCGCGAGTACTCGACCAAAAAGCAGTGCGCGCCGTTCTGCACGGTAAGCTGCGTGCATCGCGTGGAGATGATCGACATGCTGCGCAACGATGCGCGCGGGGCGCTCAAGAAGTTTTTTCCGCCACCCGCTGCCGGCGAACCGGACAAGACTCCGGCAACCGTCAAGTTTCTCACTTCGCTGTTTCTGCCTGCCGAGAGTGGCAAGCCTCAGGGCGCGGTCACCAAGGCCATGGCGGGCGCAGTCAGTAGAGTGCTCGGGATCAAGTGAGTCCAGACAAAGTAGAAGACCAGAGCCAGCGCGGCCCCCAGAATGACGTCGATGGCGTAGTGATAGCCGCCGACGACTGCCGCAACCGAGATCCAGAACGAGATCGCAAGGCAGATGTATCCGGCAATGGGCAGGTCATGAAGCAGCACAAGCGAGATGGCCATTGCGCAGGCCGCATGCGCGCTTGGGAATGAGATCGCCTGAATGCTGCCGTATTTTAGAAGCCACAGATTGAAGACGCGGCTCTTTGTGGTCTGGGTGCGAACCGGCTCGGCGCGCAGGCTGCGCGGCGGCAACGCGGGAAAAAGCGGCGTGACGGCATAGCAGAGATAGGTAGGGATCAGAACCAGCGTCCAGTATGTGTCGGCCTCGCGGCGCAGCCCTGCGAAGTACAGCACGATGAGGCCGAAGAAAGCCAGGCCGTAACAGAGCGAATAGGCCCACTCCATAGTGAGGCGAGCGATAGGGCCAAATTGAAAGCCGGAACGAACGAAGAATCCGAGGATGACGCGATCCGACTCGACGAGCCATGCCTGGATTTTTTCGTCGGGGCCTTTGAAAAACTGGCCGGTCTGCCAGTACGGAATAAGCGTGAGCGGAACGGGAAGCCAGTCGCGCAAGATGGAAGACGCATCGGGACCGAGAACATAGACCGACATGCGAGCCAACGCGATGGCGGCTATGGCGGCGACGGCGAAGATGGTGATGGCGTTGCGGCGCGGGGCTTCGAGACGACGAATCCACGCGACCAGCGCGAGGATGGCGGCGAAGCCTCCCTGAATCCATTCGGAGTAGCGCATCGATCTCCCGTGCGGCGAGCAGGTCGAGTGTCCCGAATCGAGCTAGTTCAGACAGTAACGAGCGGCGGTGAATGGGGAGTGAATGGCGTGTTGCAGTGGAGAGAACGTGTAGACGTGAATCTAGGAAGACAATGCTATTCAACGCGCCGAGCGAGTTACTTGCGATCGCCCGTCGGAGCAATCTCTAGAACGGCTTGCCCTTAAACAAAAAGAACAGCTCGATCAGCAAAATCAACACCACCGTTGCCTCAAGAATGAATGCCCGGCTCTGATTAAACTGCTCGAGCATGTCGTGGTACAAGTCTTCGGCGGTCTTTAGCTTTTGCGCAACCAGATCCTTGTAGTCGGGCACACCCACTTTTCCGGCGGCGAGCTTGTA
>DATHNJ010000313.1:0-12815 GCA_035486155.1 Occallatibacter sp.
CTGGCGGCCTCGTGCGTCGTCTAAAGATCACCCCGGCGCGTTGAAAGGACGCGCGATTGACTTGGCATGTCCCGCTTGCCGGAACATGCATCGCACGAGAAGAAGTCAGGAAAACGCTTGCTGTGATAGAAGACCGTGTACAGTATTTTGTTGAATTCGATACGCGTAATCGATAGGGAAGCAATCCATGCGGTCATCGTCATCACACGAGTCGCTCTACGGCGCCCGCTTGCGGAGGCGCTGCGCAGGCTCCGCGGTCCGTCTCGGATGTCTGGTTGTTCTCGGGCTCGGTTGCCAATTTGCCCAGGCGAACGACGGCGCGCAGCATGCCGCCGATCGCATCGCAGCCAGCGTCGATGCGTCTGCAAGCTCCTGGAATGAGGGCGTCGGCTTAGAACTCGAAGGACTGGAAGCGGAGTGGTACAACACCGCGAACGGCGACTACTTCCGCCGCGCAAAATCGAGAGTCGACGCGATCCTCGCCCAGGCGCCTCAATCCACGGCGGCGATTCAAACTGCCGGCGCGCCGGCCCGCGCCTTGTTCGGCCGCCAGCTTCTGCTTCTGTATCGGGTCACGCTGAACCGGGAATACTATGACGCCGCCGCCGAGTTACATGCGCAACTTGCCGCAGAGTGCGGCGTTTCATCTTCTGCGCCATCAGCCTCGGCCGGCAATGTCCCCTGCGTAGCGCAGCCGTTTCTCGCCGAGTACGCATCCGTCTTTCAGCAGCCCCAGGATTTTGCAGGCATTACGAAGAGCTTTGAGAACGCCAAAGATCAGGCGGCGCCGCAACGCGCGGCATTGTTAGTCGAGGCGCTGCCTTACTACCCGCAGCAAGATCAAGGTCGCGCCGCGCTCATTGCGCTGCTCAATCGAATCGCGGCGAAAATTACGACATCGCAGTCCGCGTCATCATCCGCGAATTGTTCAGCCGTCTATGCGCTGGCCAGAGGGGCGCGTCTCGGATATCTGCCCATCAGTGATTTGAACCGCGCGAAACAAGCCTGGGATGCGATCTCCGCCAAGTTCGATTCCGCCGCGACGGCGGCTTCCGGCGACCATGACGCCGCCGAGCTTGGGATATTTCTTCTCGCAGCCACAGAGATGGATCACGCCTCAACCGCCGCTCTTGCGCGTGGCGAAACCATCCTGCTCGATGCCTGGTTCAACAGCCAACAGCGCAAGAACGCCGCGGGCCAGATGGAGTCGTTCCACTATAAGTGGTCCGACATGAGCAATTCCGGCTATGCTCTGCTCGGACATATGTTCCGCAGCTACGGCGCTGCTACCGAGACTCTCGACTCGGAACCGACACAACAAAAATTGCAATCGGCTCAGTTCTATCTAATCGCCTCGCCTGACATCCCGGTCAAAAATCCCAATCCGCACTACATGACCGAGACCGACGCCGCGGAGATCGCCGCGTGGGTCAAGCAGGGGGGCGTGCTCATCCTCATGGAGAACGATCCACCCAACGCCGATATAGCGCATTTCAATCTGCTGGCCGATCGTTTCGGCATCCACTTCGATGACGTCCTGCATCACCACATCCTCGGCGAACACGTTGAAGATGGCCGCATTCCCGTTGCTCCCGATGAAAACCTCTTTCATCAGGCCCATACGCTCTACATGAAAGACACTACCGCCATCTCGCTCAGCGGTTCTGCAGTCGCATTGCTTAAGGATCGCGGCGATGTTGTCCTGGCGGCTGCGAAGTATGGCAGTGGCGTGGTGTTCGCTGCCGTCGATCCCTGGCTCTACAACGAGTACACAGATGGCCGAAATAATCCCCAAATCTACAGTCAATTCGATAACTTTGCCGGTGGCAAGGAGCTTGTCCAATGGCTCTTACAGCAGCGCTCGCACCCAACTGCTTTGGCGAGAAAGAAGGAAATACAGTAGCTATGCGAACCAAGATGATGGCCGACCCGGTGCGCTATCCACGCATGACCACGCAGGAGATGCGTGATACTTTTCTGATCGATGGTCTGCACCAGGCCGGCAACCTGCAACTGAACTATGTGGACCTGGATCGCGCCGTCGTAGGAATGGCCACTCCCTTCGACGCCCCCCTTGTGTTGCCTTCGACGCCTGAACTGCGCGCCGCATTCTTTACCGAACGTCGCGAAGTGGGCGCGCTCAATGTCGGCGGCCCCGGCGTCATTCATGTAGGCGCCGCGTCTTATGCGCTCGACAATCTCGACCTGCTCTATATCGGCCGCGGCAATCCCGATATCCGCTTCGAGTCCAAATCCGAGCACGCTCCGGCGGCTTTCTATCTTCTCAGCTATCCGGCGCATGCGGCGCATCCCATCACGCTTGTGAAAAAGGATCAGGCCCAACCCACCGAGTTAGGCAGCCTGGAGGCGTGCAATCGCCGCACGATCTATAAGTACATTCATCTGGAAGGCGCACGAAGCTGCCAGCTCGTGATGGGCGTGACCCACCTGCACGCAGGCAGCGCGTGGAACACAATGCCCGCGCACACGCACATGCGCCGTTCCGAGATTTATCTCTACTTCGACGTCGCCGACAACGCCCGCGTCTTTCATCTCATGGGCCCCCCCCAGGAAACTCGTCATCTTGTGCTCGGCAATTACGATGCCGTGGTTTCTCCAGGCTGGTCGATTCACGCAGGCGTCGGCACGCAGGCGTACAAATTTTGCTGGGGCATGGGCGGCGAAAATCAGGACTACGCGGATATGGATCCGGCGCCGCTTGAAACGATGCTATGAGAAAGGAACTCCGATGAAAAATGCAATGATCTTGTTCGCCGCGATCGCCTTCAGCATTTCAGCCGCTGCCCAGATCGGCGGCAAAGCCGATCTCTTCGCCGCCGATCAGATCAAGGCAAAGATTGCCGAGCTAACCCCGCAGGCCGCTGCTTCTGGAAGCTCTGGCGCCGTGCTCGCCGACTATGGAAGCCACAAGGTGCAGATCTCGGTGCGCACCACCAGCGGCGGGGCCGAGATCCACGCGCATTTTGACGACGTGATGATCGTGCAGCAGGGAACCGCCACGCTGATCACAGGCGGAACAGTGACCGAGCCCAAGTCAAACCCGAACGGCGAAACCAATGGAACTGGCATTCAAGGCGGAAAATCGCAGACCATCGGACCGGGAGACATCGTCACCGTCAACGCCGGCGTGCCCCATCAACTCATTGTGCCCGCCGGAACCACGTACGCCGCCGTCGTGATCAAGATCAAGGAGTAGCCACGTTCCCGCAGCTACTCTCGAATCCCTACCGCTGAATGCGAGCCGATCCGCCCTTGGCAAATGCGCGCACCTGGTCCAGCGTCGCCATCGTCGTATCGCCGGGAAACGTCGTCAGCAGCGCCCCGTGCGCCCATCCCAGCTTGATCGCGGCTTCCGGCTTCTCGCCGCTCAGCAAGCCGTAGAAGAAGCCCGCTGCAAAACCATCGCCGCCGCCTACGCGATCGTACACATCCAGCTCTGCCGTCGGCGCCGTGTGCGTCTTGCCGTCCACCCACGCGACCGCACTCCAGCTGTGCCGGTTCGTGGAGTGCACCTCGCGTAGCGTCGTCGCCACAATCTTTACCTTCGGATGCTTCTTCACGACTTTGTCGATCATGTCGAAGAAATGGCTCGGATCGAGCTTTGATTTCACGCCGACTTCGGGTCCTTTGATGCCAAGACCCTTCTGCAGATCCTCTTCGTTGCCCACCAGCACGTCTACGTTCTCGACGATCCGGCCGATCGTTTCTACAGCCTTTGCATCGCCGCCGGAGATCTTCCACAATTTTTCTCTGAAATTCAGATCGAACGACGTCACCGCCCCTGCGGCCTTCGCCTCGCGCATCGCTTCCACTGCAAGCTCGGCTGTGGTCGGCGACAAGGCTGCGAAGATTCCCCCGCTGTGAACCCACTTCACGCCGCCGGCAAAGATCGCCTTCCAGTCGAAATCGCCGGGCTTCAACTGCGCCGCGGCTTCATTTGCACGGTTGTAGAACACGACTGGCCCGCGCACGCCAAATCCGCGATCGCTGTACACCGTGGCCATGTTCGGGCCGTTGACCCCGTTGTGCTCGAAGCGCCGGTAAAACGGCTTCACGCCCATGGCGCGCACGCGTTCGGCAATGAGGTCGCCGATCGGATAGTCCACCATCGCGGTCGCGACGCCCGTCTTCAGCCCGAAGCAGTCCGACAGATTCGCAGCTACGTTAAACTCGCCGCCGCTCACATGAATCGCGCACTCGGTCGCTTTGCGGAACGGAATGATTCCCGGATCGAGCCGGTGCACCAGCGCGCCCAGCGAAAGAAAATCCAGCTCGGTATCTTTGCGAAACGTCAATCCGTGTTTCCCGTGTCCTTTTGCATCGCTCATCGATTTTTTGCCTCGCGCCTCCTCTGGAATTCTAAGCGACCTCAGCGACTCATCCATCCGCCATCGACCACAAGCACATGACCATGCATGTAATCGCTGGCGCGCGACGCCAGAAACACCGCCGTTCCGCCAAGGTCAGCCGGCGTTCCCCATCGCCCCGCGGGAATACGCTCCAGAATCTGCCGCGACCGCACCGGGTCTGCCCGAAGCGCGGCCGTATTGTCGGTTTCCATATAGCCCGGAGCAATGGCGTTTACATTCACCCCGCGCGAAGCCCACTCGTTCGCAAACGCCTTGGTAAGCTGGCCTACGCCGCCCTTGGCTGCCGCATACGACGGCACAAAGACGCCGCCCTGGAACGTCAGCAGCGATGCAATGTTGATGATCTTCCCGCTGCCCTGCGCCAGCATCTGCTTGCCGGCAAGCTGGCTCAGCCGGAACACGCTGGAGAGGTTTGTTTCTAGGACTGCATTCCAGTCTTCCCAGGAGTAATCTGCCGCGGGTGACCTCCGGATCGTGCCAGCGTTGTTGATCAGAATGTCGATCCGGCCAAACTTCGCCACGACCTGTTCAATCATCTGCGTACACGCTGCTGGATCGCTTACGTCTCCGGTCACGGCCATAGGCTCGCCGCCCGCCTGCTCAATGTGCTTCAACGCCTCCGCAGGCACGGATTTCGAACCATGCAGCGCCACTCGGGCCCCGGCTTCGGCCAACGCTGTGGCAATTCCCAGGCCAAGCCCTCGCGATGACCCCGTCACCAAAGCAGTCTTGCCGTCCAAACGAAAAAGATCGAGAATCAAGTTTTCCTCCCGGCGCACAAACAATCGAAGTGATGCAAGTTCAGCTCTGAAATGGGCGCCACGCCCAGCAAAACTCCAGTACCGTTTCAGTGCATCCGATCTATCTTTCGTACTCCCGCGGTCAGCATAAACCCTTGGCCGTCATTGAACGGCCCGCGTATATTGCACTTGTACCGGAGACAGATACGTTGGAAGAAATTCTCAATATCCAGGACTTCCGCAAGGCCGAGCGCGTCGCCATCCCCGACCAGCGTCCGCGATCCATCGGCGAAGTTGGCGTACGCGAGTCAGTCCTCGAAGATCTCGCGCTCAAATCGCTTTACACGTCAGGCCCGTTCTCGGTTCTCGATCTTGGCGAGCACATGCGGCTCAACTTCGACGTGGCCAGCGATCTGTTCAACCGCCTGCGCGGCAAGCTGCTCTGCGAAGTCACCGGCATGACCGGCAACATTCCTTATCTCGCCATCACCTCGCAGGGAAGGTCGCGCGCGGTCGAGCTCCTCTCGCACAGTCAATATGCGGGCCCCGCTCCGGTCACGCTGGCGAGCTACGTCGAGCAGGTGCGCAAGCAGAGCGTAAAAAATGTCGAAGTACATCCACCCGACATAGAGCGCGCCTTCGCTCACATGGTTCTCGATAGCAAGACGCTCGCGCAGTTTGGAACCGCGTTGAACTCAGGCGCGGCTGTCTTCCTCTACGGCCCCCCAGGGGTAGGCAAAACCGCCATCGCCGAGACGCTGTCGCGCGTTCTAGCCGAAGATGCAATCTGGATTCCCTACGCTATCGAAGTCGACGGCCAGATCATTACCGTTTACGACCCTGCCATTCACAAGCGCATCTGGGAGGGCGAACACGACAACCGCGATCTGCGTTGGGTTCGCTGCCATCGTCCTACGGTTATGGTCGGCGGCGAACTTACTGCCGAGATGCTCGACCTGCAGTTCAATCCGATCACCAAGTTCTACACCGGCCCAATGCAGATGAAGGCCAACAACGGCGTGCTGATCATCGACGATCTCGGACGTCAGCGTATTCGCCCCGATGAACTGCTCAATCGCTGGGTTGTGCCTCTCGATCGCCGCATCGAGTTCCTCACCCTTGCAGGCGGGCGCAAGATCGAAATTCCCTTCGAAATGCTCGTCGTCTTCGCATCCAACCTTGATCCCGCTGAACTGCTCGATCCGGCTTTCCTGCGCCGCATTCAGACCAAGATCCGCATCGAGGCGGTCAGCGACGACCAGTTCTGCGAAATCTTTCGTCGCGTCTCCAGGGATCAGGACATCGAGGCTGATCTCGTACTGATTCGCGAGCTGATCACCGTCATTCGCGGCTCGCTGAATCTGGAGTTGCGCGGATGCTACCCGCGCGATCTCGTCAATCAAATCTGCTGGGCTGCGCGCTATGAAGGCGTCAACCCGAAGATCGACCGCGTCACGCTCATGCGCGCCGTCGAGGCGTACTTTCTGCCCAACGTCAAATCATAGCGGCCCATGTTGTCCACAAAAAGGTTCGGCGCAGCCACGTGGCTGCGCCGATTTCATTTGAGTCCGGAGCCCAGTCGTTCTAGAACAGATTCCAGAGCGACTGGTTGTAGACCTCGTGGTGATACTGCACCTCGGAGCCTTTCACAAACGTGCCGAGATCGCGAGGAGAGCGATTGGCGGCCGCCTGCTTCAGATCGACGAAGCGTCCTTGCACATCCGAGCCGAGAATCTTGCCGATCCAGCTCGATGACTTGAAATCGTCGATGGCCTGCTGAATGTGATCGGGCAGGAAGCGCTGCGCCTGGCGCAGATCGTCGATCGCCGCCTTGGTTCCATCGACGCCCGTCTTGAAGATCGAGTACAGAACCAGATAGGGGTTCGCATCCGGCGCCACCGACCGTACTTCGACGCGCATCGAACGCGAGTTGCCGATCGGCACGCGAACCATCGAGCCGCGGTCCGTTGCTGAAGCCTTGATCTGGTTCGGCGCCTCAAAGTGCGGATCGAGCCGGCGATACGCGTTTACGCTCGGATTGAGGATCAGGCAGATATCCAGCGCGTGCGACAGGATGTGATCGATAAAATCCCATCCGAACGACGACAGCTTCTCCTGGCCCTTCTCGTCCCAGAACAGGTTGGTCTTGTCCTTGGAGATGGAGACGTTGGTGTGCATGCCGCTTCCGTTCACGCCCACAACCGGCTTGGGCAAAAAGCTCGCCGTGTAGCCCATATTGTTCGCGATCTGCCGGCAAAGTAGCTTGTAGAGCTGGATCTGGTCCGCAGCAGCTACTACCTCGCCGTATCCGTAGTTAATCTCGAACTGGCTCGGCGCAACCTCCGGATGGTCCTTCTCGTTCTGGAATCCCATTGCCCGCTGCACTTCGGCCGCAGTGTCGATGAACTGACGAAGCGGATCGAGCGGCAGAACGTGATAATAGCCGCCGGTGTTGATGAAATCGAACTTGCCCGTCTCGTGGAACTTCTTCTCCGCGTCGCGGCCCGCAAACAGGAAGCCCTCAATCTCGTTCGCCGCGTTCAGCGTGAACCCTTTTTCCTTATACAGCGTGTCGGCGTAGTTCTTCAGCACGCCGCGCAAATCGCCCGAATAAGGCGTCCCATCCTTGTCGATGACTGTTCCGAAAACGAGCACTTTGCCGTTGCCGAAAACGTCCGCAGGCACCCAATAGAAAGCGCTCCAGTCGATGCCCAGCCGCAGATCGCTCTCCTTCTGGGCCGTGAACCCACGGATCGACGAGCCGTCGAAGGTCAGATTCTCGTATGCGCCGAGCAGGAACTTCTTGTCGTAGTCGAGCAGGTGCAGCCGGCCTTCGAGATCGCTGAAGAGCACGGTGACGGCTTTAATGTGCTTCTGGTCGGTGAGGTACTTGATCCGCTTCTCGCGAATCTCATCGATCGCCACACGGTTCAGGCGATCTGTCTTCGCCTGCAGATTCAGCTCTTCGAGCTCTTCGTACGAAAGGGCGAGAAAATTGCGTAACTCAGTCGACATGCGTCTCCTCTTGCTCGGAAAATTTGGGCTAACCTCAAAATCTAACATTGCCGCCAAAACGGTTGCAAACCGCTCAACAAGAACGGGCACGAATCGGTCGAATCGCCGCGAGGCGCATTCTTCCCGTCCATGCCCGTCCGCTCCTGCTCCCGAATGGTCTTTGGCCGCCCGCTTACGCCCCGACCAGCTCACCAATCGGCACGCTGTTCACCGTCTTGATGATCTGCGAAACGATCGCGTACGGATCGGCTTCGGAGTTTGGACGGCGATCCTCCAGATAGCCCTTGTATCCGTGCTTGATGAAGTTCACAGGCATGCGGATCGAAGCGCCGCGGTCCGACAAGCCGTAGCTGAACTTGTCGATCGACTGCGTCTCGTGGTGGCCCGTCAGCCGCAGGTGATTGTCTGGTCCGTAGACCGCGATGTGCAGCTCCTTGTTCTTGTCGAACGCCGTCATCAGCGATTCGAAGTATTCCTTGCCGCCCACCTCACGGATGTGCTTGGTCGAGAAGTTGGTGTGCATGCCCGAGCCGTTCCAGTCGCCCTTGATCGGCTTGCAGTGCCACTGCACGTCCACTTCATACTTCTCGCACAGGCGCATCATCAGGTAGCGCGCCGTCCACATATCATCGGCAGCCTTATGCGAGCCCTTGCCGAAGATCTGGAACTCCCACTGTCCCTTGGCCACTTCGGCGTTGATGCCCTCGTGGTTGATGCCTGCCGCCAGGCACAGCTCCAGGTGCTCCTCCACAATAGTGCGGGCCAGGCTGCCCATGTACTTGTAGCCCACGCCGCAGTAGTACGGACCCTGCGGGCCGGGGAATCCCTCCTCGGGGAAGCCAAGCGGACGGCCGTCCTTGTAAAGGAAGTACTCCTGCTCGAAGCCAAACCAGACGTCCGGATCATCCGGCGCTGTCGCGCGAATATTGGTCGTGTGTGGCGTGCCGTCAGGATGCAGCACTTCGCTCAGCACGATGAAGGCGTCCTTGCGGCTTGCATCCGGGTAAAGCGCCACCGGCTTGAGAATGCAATCCGAGCTCTTGCCCTCCGCCTGCATCGTCGAACTGCCGTCAAAACCCCACAGCGGGAGATCGGCGAGCGTGGGCTCTTCGTCGAACGATTTGATTGTGGTCTTTCCGCGTAGTTCAGGAATCGGCTTCTTGCCGTCGAGCCAGATGTACTCCAGTTTGTACTTTGCCATGGGTCTCCCTTCGAGCCAGGAAAGATGTGTGGTTTGCATCAAATCCTAGAGCTCAGGTCATAAAGAACCCGTGAAGATTCGGGCCTTCAAATTTAGTGGCGATGCGCGATCAGCACCATGATCAAAAGGATGATCACTGGGATCAACGCCAGACCGGAAAAGTACAAAATCTTTCGCGTCAAATGTGATTTTCGCTTGCGCCAGTTGTGGATTTCCGGGCGATCTTCGACGCCGACCTCATCGAGATGCTGCAAATCGTGTGCAAAATCTCGAGCCGTCGCGTAGCGATTTTTCGGGTCGCGCTCGAGAGCTCGATACAGCACCTCCTGCAACTGCGGAGAGACCGCCGGATCGGCTACCGACGGCGGCACTGGATGATTCAGCAGCCGCTCGTTCATGGCCTCCATCGGCGAAGAGCCTGTGAACGGCAGCTTGCCCGTGAGCATCTCGTAGAGAATCACGCCCACCGCATAGATGTCCGAGCGTCCGTCGCCGCGCTTGCCCTTCACCTGCTCCGGAGAGATGTAGTCGGCCGTGCCCAGCGTCGCAGTGAAGTTGGCGTATGTCAGCCGGCGCGCCGCCGAATCGCCCGCAATCCCGAAGTCGATCAGCTTGATTCGGTCGTGCTCGTCCACCATGATATTTTCCGGCTTCAGATCACGATGCACCACGCCGTTCTCGTGGATGTACTCGAGCGCCTGCAACACCTCGATAGCGATCCGGATCGCGCGATCCTGCGAGATGCGTCCTTCGTGCAGAATTTCGCGCAGCAGCCGCCCCTCACACCACTCCATCACCATGTACACGCGCGAGCGCTTCTCGCCGCCAAATACGCGCATCACGCCGGGATGATCGAGTTTTTCGCCGATGCCTGATTCGCGCTGGAACCGGTCGAAGAGAATTGGGTCGGCTTCCATGTCCGGGTGCGGAATCTTCAGCGCCACCACGCGATTGTTGCGCAGGTCTGTGGCGCGAAAGATGGAGGCCATGCCGCTGCGAGCGACCGGAGCGTCAATGCGGTAGGAGTCGATTTGCGTCCCAGCTTCGACGCTGTCCAGAAAACCCATTCGGTTGTCTTACTCCATGGGAGACGTTCAATACTCTACAGGCCGACCCCGTCGCATTCGCAAATCAGCGCGAATGCCCATAAAAATTAGCGGTACGAGGGAAGGCTGTAGGGCCGGCCCCGATACATCCCCACCTGCTCCACCGATCGTACTCGGACCACCTGCGCCGACGTGTTGTCGTTGCCGTCGATTTCGACCGCGCGGGCAACCAGCTCGTGAGCGATCTCGTCGATATTCTTTGCCTGCGATACGATCTCCGCGATCATTCCCCCGCTCATCTCGTCGTGCAGCCCGTCGGTGCAAAGCACAAGCGTATCTTCCGGCTGCAGCGTCAGCGCCGTCGTATCGGGAGAGACGAACATCTCCGGCCCCAGCGAGCGGATCAGCACATGCCGCGCGTCCGACTGGGCGATCTCGCTGGCAGAAATCAGTCCCAGCTTCTTCTGCTCGTTCACCCAGGTGTGATCCTGCGTAATCTGCTTCGCCCTGCCGTCGCGCACCAGGTAGCAGCGTGAGTCGCCTACATGCGAAACGATCGCCTGATCGTGCCGCATCGCGCAGGCAACCAAGGTCGTCGCCATCTTCTTGCCGCGGAACTGAGGCGCCAGCGTGCGGTCGTGCACGGCGGCATTGGCGAAATGGATCAACCGCGGCAGCAGGCTAATCAGCATTGATCCGGCTTGCGATTTGGCGAACTCTTCGGTCAGGACTGAAACGGCCGTAGCCGAGGCGACCTCACCCAGATCCAGTCCGCCTACTCCATCCGCTACCGCAAACAAATATCCGTGCGATCGCGCTTGCTGGCGCGACGACGGAATGAACGATCCCATGGAGTCTTCGTTATTGGTTCGCACCTTGCCGGGATCGCTGGCCTGGCCGAACTGTACTTCCAACATGAGCGGCGCCACCTGAAGGTTCTTCCGCGATTGCGCGGGGAGAGAACTTAGCTCGCAGTTTAACTATGCGTGCAAATGGTTGCTGGGTGGCGCTCCCTTGCTGCTCGGAGACCGCCACCCAGCGCCTGGTTGGGTTAATTGCCGGTTTACGTGTTCGTGTATGCGCTCTTCGATTCGAGCAGAACCGACTTGCCTTTGCTCTTCGAAGATCGCAGGAAATAAATCGCGCCGTACAAGCCCCAGACGCCTGAGATGATCAGCGCTCCGATTGGTTCCATTTTGGTGCCTAGATTGAAGAATGGCCCCGCGACATAAAAGCCCATGCAAACCAGGTTCGCCAGCAGGCCGAAACCAGGGATCAGCGTGTGCACCAGGAAGTTGTGGTCCGGCCGTTTGTGGTAAGCCACGATGCACAGGAAACAACTCAATGCGTAGAGAATGAATGTTCCAAAGTTAGAGGTCAACGTAATCGTCAGAAGCGAGTTAGGCAGTGCCGCTAACTTATCGTGCGTCGTATATCCGAAGCTTGAGAAGATTCCATGCGGCAAAGCGGCGATCGTGGCGTCCGTCGGCGCAGTGGCATCGGCAAAGACCAACGAAACCGCGACGACCCCAACAATCGCGGAGATAACCGCTAGCGTCCAGATGGCCTTGCGCGGTGACAGGGATCCGGCATGCAAGATGCCGAAATGCTCCGGAGCCTCGTCGTCCTTGCCCATGGCGTAGGTCACGCGTGCGCCGGTGTTCATGCAGCTTAGCGTCGTCCCGATCAGCGCAAAAAAGACGGTGACGGCTTCGGCAAGCATGAAGTACCTGCCATGGCCCTGCCCCAGCAGCGCGTCGCCGACAATGATCATCATGTCTCCGATGGGGGCGGCAGACCCAGTCGCGCTCGCCATGGTATAGCCGGAGTTGAGGAAGTAGTTGGCTGCGAAGTACTCGAACAGGTAACAGATCAATCCTTGGATGAGCAGCGACGCGATCACCGCGATGGGAATGTGTTTGGTTGGATTTTTGGCTTCGCCACCCATCGACGTTACCGATTCAAACCCCACCAGAATAAGAATCGCCACGGTGGCCTGAATGAACATGTAACTGAATTTGTGTGCAGAAACGACAGATGCGGCATTGGGGTGGGTCAGGAAGTTTCCGCTCGCGTCTGTTTCGGGATAATCGATCGTGAAGGGAACCGGTTTACCCGCTTTGTCCAGCAGCGGCATCGGCGCGCCGCTGGCGTCGCGGACCGTCGAACCATCCTTGGCGGTAGCGAATTGATAGGTATAGGTCGACAGCGACTGGCCATCGTAGTTGAACGCCGGGGCGCCAGTCGGATGGTTTGCGCGGTAACCCAGGGCCAGCACGCTGAAAACCACCAGCGCCGAGATCTGCACGACATTGATCGCTAGATTGACCGCCGTGGATGCGCCTGCGCCCTTCGATGCGATCCACGCGACAAAGAATGAAAAGACAACCGCAACCAGTCCCATGAACACTGGGCCTGGATT
>DATHNJ010000314.1:0-13674 GCA_035486155.1 Occallatibacter sp.
CCTGCTTCGATTTTGAGCCGGCTTGGCACAACTTCTCACTTGACAATCGAGTGAGGAATACGGAGAAATAAGAAAGCATTCGGTACAGATTGAAACCGGCCCGCCGGGCCGCAATCTTCAGCCAACGTGCTGAGCCAGTCGCCCAAACGCCTTTTCCGCTGTAGCAATCCGTTCTTCCAATTCACCGCGAGGTCACGCATGGCCGCCACAACCGTTGTTGAAGTCAACCGCCAGAAATCCGGACTGGACGCTCCGCCTCCGCCCGCAATCCCCGAGAGAACAGTAGAAAAGGCCGTCCAGAGAAACGTCGCCGTCGACGCATACCGAGGCCTGGTGATGCTGCTCATGATGGGCGAAGTGATGCAGTTCGCGAAGGTCTATAGCGCCTATCCTGACAGCCTCTTCTGGCGCATCCTCGCCTTCAACCAGACGCACGTCCAGTGGGCGGGCATGGGTCTGCACGACATGATTCAGCCGTCGTTCACTTTTCTGGTCGGCGTCGCGCTTCCTTACTCCATCGCATCACGCGTGAAGAAAGGTGAAAGCTTCACTCATCAGCTCGGACATGCCATTTGGCGTTCTTTCCTTCTGATCGCCCTGGGAGTCCTGCTTCGCTCGATCGGCAGGCCGATCACCTACTTCACTTTTGAAGACACTCTGTCGCAGATCGGTTTTGGCTACACATTTGCGTTTCTTCTCTACTTCTGTAAGCCGCGCTGGCAGTGGATCGCATTCGCGTCGATCCTCTTCGCGTACTGGGCGGCGTGGGCCCTCTATCCGGCGCCAGGGCCATCGTTCGACTACTCCGCCGTCGGCGTTCCACCCGACTGGCATCACAACTTCACCGGCTTCGCGTCGCACTGGAACAAGAACAGCAATCTGGGCAATGCCTTCGACATCTGGTTCCTGAACCTGTTCCCGCGCGAATCACGATTCGCCTTTAACGACGGCGGCTATCTCACGCTGAGCTTTATTCCCACGCTAGGCACCATGCTGCTGGGTCTCTTCGCCGGCCGCTGGTATCGCGAATCTCCCAACAAGGTTCCGCTCAAGAAGTTTATGATCGCCGGCGTCTCCCTTGTTGCTATCGCTGCACTGCTGCACTTCACCGGCATCTGCCCCATCGTCAAGCGCATCTGGACTCCAGGCTGGACGCTGTTCAGCGGCGGCATCTGCTTCTTTTTCCTCTCGGCCTTCGCCTGGATCATCGACATCAAGGGCTATCGACGCTGGGCCTTCCCGCTCGTCGTGGTTGGCCTCAACTCCATGGCCGCCTACCTCATCGCGCATCTTTGCGAAGACTTCATCATCGGCACGCTGCATACGAATCTCGGCTATGCACCCTTCCAGATTCTCGGTCCAGGATTGGAGCCATTCCTTCTCGGCGTGACTGTGATGCTTATTTACTGGCTGATGCTGTTCTGGATGTACCGGAAGAAGATCTTCCTCAAGATCTGATCGCCGCAGATCGCAAGCGAAAAAAGGCGCGCGCCGGAATCACAATCTCCGGCGCGCTCTTCTATTTCAAATCGAACTCATCTTGTGAAGGCTTAACTCAGCGTCGCAATCGCCGATGCGTCCCGCTTCTTCCACTCGCCGCGCGTGAAATCCGGAAACTCGATCGGCGCGCTTCCACCTTTCACCGACTGCTCGCTCAACGGCCCGACGGAAGACCACGCCGCCGCGTCATAGACATCCATATCCGGCGGCAGTCCCTCACGCACGCACTGCAGCAGGCGGTAAATCATGATGTAGTCCATGCCGCCGTGGCCGCCGTTCTTCTTTGCGGCTTCGCCTTCGCGCGTCCACAGCGGATATTCATACTGCTTCCACTTGCTCTGCGGATTGTCCTGCTCCACTGGCTCCCACGACTCATCGGCGTTCTGGCCGTCAATATAGATGCGCGGCGGATAGTCCTGGAAAATTCCTTTCGTACCCGCGATCTGGTTGACGCGGTCGTAGGGATGCGGCGTTGAGGTTGTGTGCTTCACCGTAATCGTCAATCCATTCGCGGTCTTGATCAGCGACGTATTCATATCGCCCAATACATAGCGCTCCTGCATGCGTGGATCGGAGGCATCGAGATGCGCCTTGCGAAAAGCGTCCAGCCCCAGTTCCCGCGTGCTCATGGACACGATATGCGAGAAACGATCGCCACGCTGAATTCCCATGTAGTTCGCCACCGGCCCCAGTCCATGCGTCGGATAGATGTTGCCGTTGTGCAGCGTGTGCTCCGTCCGTCGCCACAAGCCCTCACCTTTGTTCGAGAAAAGCTCCTCCCGCAGGTCGTGCAGATAGGCGCCTTCACCGTAAAGTAGATCGCCCAAAACACCCGCGTGCGTCATACGCAGGAGCAGCGTCTCGTTGTAGCCGTAGCAGCAGTTTTCCAGCATCATGCAATGCTTGCCCGTCTGCTCCGAGGTCTTCACGATATTCCAGCAATCTTCGATCGTGGTCACGCCCGGCACCTCGATCGCGACATCCTTGCCATGCTGCATGCCGTAGAGCGCCATCGGCGCGTGCCACTTCCACGGCGTCGCTACGATCACCAGGTCCACATCGTTCTGGCCGAGCATCTTCTCGTAGTCGTGATCGCCGGCGGTGAACAGGGTCGGCTGCGGCTGCCCTTTCTCAACAACTAGCGCGCCGGCGGCTTCGGCCTTGGAGTGCACGACGTCGCACAGCGCAACAACTCGCCCGTCGGCCGCGAGAACCTCGCGCAGCAGCGATGTCCCGCGTCCGCCCGTACCAATAAAGCCGATGCGCGGCTCGCGTTTTTCAAAGGCGACATTCATCATGGATCGATGCGGCTTGCCACTCTGTTCGTCGGCATAAGCCGCCGCGCTGGCGGCAATCGCAGCTCCCGCGCTTACCTGCATGAACCTGCGCCTGCTCCACAGCTCCGTCTCCAACTCTTTCATCGCTCCTCCAATTGATCGCACGATCACAACCAAACCCTAAGCTCAATGAACGCGCGGCAACAGCTTTAGCGCATTCTCGCGATACACCTTGCGCAAAACGTCATCGGGAAGAAAAACGCCGTAGATATTCCAACGGCCCTGTCTCGAAGCATGCGAAGGATATTCGAAATACTCATCGGCTGTCTCGAGAAAGCGGTAGTAGAGCCGGTACATCTCTACCTCGGGCAGCAGATCGGTTCCAAACAGAATCCGATCGGCATACTTCAGGAAGAATGACCGCGCCGTGTACGGTTGCCTGCCTAACTCTGAAACCCGCGCGCTGAAATCGATGAACAGATTCGGCAGCGCATCGAGTTGTTCGGCGAGATATACGAGGTCTTCGCTGCTTTCGGCGCAGTGCGCGCCCACAAATGTCGTCGACGGATGGCGAGCGATGACGCGGTTGCGCTGTTCGAGCAGCGCGCGCTTGGTCACAGGGGACGACGAAAATCCCCAGTCCGGATGCGCAGCCAGCTCCTCGAATCTCTCGTTTGCCGCGTCAATCGGCTCGAAAAATGCGCTCGGATCGGCGGTATGAAACATCACCGGCAACCCGAGCCGGCCGCACTCTTCGAATATCGGCGCGAACCTCTCATCGTCGATGCGCAGCAGCGCCCCATCGGCGCTGCGAACACTCAGGCCAAAATCCTTCCAAAATTTGATTCCGCACGCGCCGTGCTCCACAAGGCGATGAATCCGGTCCAGCGTGACCGGCACAAAGTCGCCGCGCTCCACGCCGCTCCAGTCCATCCAGCCAATCGATGAAAAACGCTCGGGCGCACATGAGCGATAGCGATCCATGATCTCGATCGCACGCTGCCCCACTTGCATGGTGATGTTCACGACGCGCTCGACGCCACATCGATCCATTACCGCAAGCACATCCTCCGGCTGCATCGAGTCCAGGTGATTGTGATAATCGATCACCGGAAACCGCGGCTGCTCAATCTGAGTAGCAGGAGTCTTGAGAGCCGAACGCGGATGGAAGTCGCTCAGGCGCAAATCGACCGTGGCTGTCGCGTTCACCAGATCGACGAATCGGTCCGAGAGAACTGGGCCGCCCATTTCGTTCGCCTGTTCATGCCCCATGATTTTGGCTCATCCGATTTTGTTTTTATTACTTTTTCTTTCGCTTTGTTCCAATACCATATCGTTGCGCTACCAAGTAGTCAAGAAAGTTTCTCTAGAGGACGAAAAGTCGTCCCGGCGTTGAAGGCAGTCGGTCGCCCTGATCGGAAGCGACCGATGGATTGGAAAGAGAGAGATGGCCTGGTTCGTTAAGGCGTCACGCCCATCTGGTAGTTCAGCGTGGCCAGCGCAAGCCTGTATTGATAGATGGCGTTGGTGTGGCCGATGGCCGCATCAGTCTGTTGGTACTGGGCCTGGCTCAACTCGACGATCGAGCTGAGCCCTATCTGATAGCGCGTCTGCGCCAACTGGAGCGAAAGATTCGCTTGCCTCAGCATCTCGTCCGTCACCGCCATACGTTGATAGGCCGTTTTCGCGGCAAGCCACGAGGTGTGGATGTCGCGCACAACCTCATCGCGCAGTTCGCGAGTCTTCTCTGCAGCGGCCTGCGCGCGCAGTGAGGCCTCCTTGGCCTGCGCCGAGTAGAGAAACCCATTGAAGACCGGGATATTCAGATCGACCCCGATCCCGCCCCACCAGTTTGTTGTGTAGTACTGCGCAGGCCGAATCGGCACAGAGCCCACCGTGCCGGCAGCCGCGATACTGGGCAGCATTTGGTCGTGTTGCGCAGTGCTGAATTTTGCTTGCGACTGCTGATCCAGCTTCAGAGCTTGAAGGTCAGGGCGCTGCTCAAGACCAAGCTGCGCTAAATGATCCACATCGTCCGGCGGCGGCTGCAGGTTTTGCGCATCGTCGACGAGTTCATAGGTCACTTCCCTGTCTAGCCCCAGCACCGCATCGAGAGCAGCCATCGAGGAGTCGAGGTTGTTCTGCGCGTCCAGCAGCATCAGCTTCGCCTGCGACAGATTCACGTTGGAAAAACTCAGATCGAGCGTCGATTTCAACTTATTCTTCGTCAACTGGCCAACCTGCGTGTCTGTCGTCTGACGCATCTTGACATTCTGTTTTGCGACCTCATCCAGCGCCTGCGCCTCGAGTGCGCTGTAAAACGCCTGATCGGTAGCGATAACAATGTCATTCTCGGTCGCCATCGCGTTGGCGTTCTGCGCCTTCTCCTCGAGCTTCGCTGCGGAGATCAGATTGTGCGTGCGTCCTAGATCCGTAATGAGTTGAGAAAAATTCGCCCCGGCGCCGGCGTGCTCAAACAATCGAGACGCGGTAAGCGGTCCGGCGGAGATGCGGCTCCCATCTTCAGCGTCGACGGCAGTCACGCTTGCCGTCGATGTCGGTAACTCGCCGGAACGCGCCTCACGCACCGCCTGGTGCTGCGCCAGCGCCAGCAAGCGGCTCACGCTGATACGCGGATTGTTCTTAATCGCCATCTGCTCGGCTTCGCTGCGTGTCAGCCGCGGCGACTGTGCCGGCTCGCCTGTTGAAGACGCCGCTGGAGCCTGAGGCGCATCGCCCGACCCCATCGAATTCTGCTGTGAGGCTGCGAAAGCGAGCAGGTGCGATGCCGGCGCATCGGGCAGCGTGAGCTTGTTCGCAGCCTCCTGCGCGGATAGATACACGCACGACTCGGCGATCGCCAGCGCCAGAATGCATTCCGTCACAAAATCGATCATCCAGACCCTCATCGTCGGCTATGCCTCCCTCGTTTCGGGCTTGGCCTGACGCCGCCCGTGGATCAACAGATAGACCGAAGGAACAAGGAACATCGTGACGACCACTGAAAGTCCAAGCCCGCCGATAATAGCGCGCGCCAGCGGCGCATATTGTTCGCTGCCTGCTTCGAGCCCGAGCGCCATTGGAATCATGCCCAGCAGGGTCGCCAGCGATGTCATAAGAATGGGCCGCAGGCGCACTTTGCACGCGTGGACAGTGGCTTCGAGCAGCGGCATTCCCTGCTCGTGAAGGATTCCCGAAAACTCGACGATCAGAATGCTGTTCGAAACGACGATACCGGTCATCATGATCACGCCCATCAGCGACATGATGTTGAGCGTGCTTCCGGTCAGCACCAGAATCAGCGCTACGCCCGCCAGGCCCGGCGGAATCGCCATGAGAATGATGAACGGATCGATGAACGACCTGAATTGCGCCATCAGGATCAGGTAGACAAGCAAGATCGAAATGATGAGTCCCAGTCCGAAATCGCGAAACGACTGATTCATACTTGTCAGCGCTCCTCGAACGTCGATGACCGTATTGCGATCGTGCCTGGTTTCGGCCAACAACTTATGGATGCGTGCGCCGACGCCCTGCAATGCTTCCGTTCGAGTAGCGACATAGATATCAATCACCCGGCGAATCTGCATGTGATCGACTTCGGTTGGCGTGTTGATTTGCTGAATGTCCGCGACTGCTCCCAACGGCACATATTCCGAATCTTGCCCTCCGCGCACATACTGGGCGGATACCGGCATCGCCTCGCCGCCAGAATGAATCGGCGCATGAGGAGCGCGCAACGGAATGTTTTTCAAATCCTCCATCGACATGTTATTGATCCATCGGTTGGCATATTGCACGGTGACCAGATAGTTGTTGCCGCTCTTGGGATCGATCCAGTAACTCGGCGCCACCATGCCGTCCGAAGTTAGCGCAGTAACGACATCGTCCACTACATCCTTCGCCGACAATCCGATAAGACTTGCCCGCTCCCGATCGATGTTCAGTTCAAGACCCGGATAGTTGATGCTCTGCGGAATATAGACGCTGCCGACGTTGGGCATCGCCTGAATCTTCGCCGCCAGTCTCTGCGCCAGCACATACGCCTGATCCATATCCTGTGACTCGATCTGGATATCGATCGGCGCAGGCAGTCCCTGGTTAATTACGCCATCCACGAGCCCGCCGGCCTGGAAGTAAGTCGACACCTCCGGCATTTCACTCCCCAGCTTTCGTTGTATGCGGCGCATGTACTCGTAACTGCCAACGCTGTGATCTTCCTTCAAACTCGTCTGCACAAAGGCTGTGTCCATCGACGCGTTGGTCGTGTAGATCGCCGAAAGGTCGGGATAAACACCGATATTGGAGACGATCATATCCAGATCGGACGGCTTCACCACCTCGCGAATCACTTTCTCGACGCGAGCAATGTAGTCATTGCTGACCTCCAGGCGGCTCCCGCTGGGCATACGCACGTTAATGACAAACTGGCCCGGATCGGTGCGCGGAAAATAAGCGCGCCCAAGAAACGGGAACGCAACGAGCAGCAGCACAGCGACCCCACCCAGAATCGCCGCTGCAGTGAAGCCCGGCCGCTGGAGCGCTCTCTTCGCGAGCGCCTCATACCAGTTCAGCATCGCCTGAAACTTCTCATTGAACTTCTTGCCGAAACGTCCGAACCAACTTTGTTTGCGTGGCTCCGCGCCCTCTCCTTCGTGTTCGATCCTGATGAACTTCGAACAATAGAGCGGAACCACAGTCATGGCGAAGAAATACGACGCAAAGATTGAGAGCACTACGCCAAGCCCGAGCGGCGTAAAGATGTATTTGCTGACGCCACTCAGGAATGTGACCGGGAAGAACACAATTGACGTGGTCGACGTCGCCGCCAGCACCGCGAGCGCAACCTCCATACCGCCCTTCTCGGCAGCTTCCTGTGGCTGAAATCCCATCTCCATATGACGGAAGATGTTTTCCAACACGACGACCGAGTCGTCGATAAGCCGCGAGAAGGCCAGAGCCAGGCCGCCAAGCAGCATCGTGTTGATCGAACCGCCCATGGCGTCGGTGATCAGCAGGCAGACCAGGGCCGAAAGCGGTATCGACAACAACACGGCGAAGGTCGCGCGCGGGCTGCCAAGAAAGATAAGAATCATCACGCCGGTGAGAAATAAGCCGATGCTTGCTTCTTTGACGAGATTCTTCACGGCCAGCTTGACGAAGACCGATTGATCGAACACCACGTCGGTTTTCAGCGACGCAGGGATATCGACCAGCTTCTTCGCTGCAGCCCTGATGCCGTTGACGATCGTGATTGTGTTGCTATCCCCGCCTTGCTTGAAGATCGGCACATAGACCGACCGCTGGCCGTCAATGCGAACGATGTTGTACTGCAATGCGCCTGAGTCTTCGGCTTTGCCGACATCAGCCACAAGAACCGATGAATTGCCAACCGACTTCAGCGGCATTTCGTTCATCGCGCTGGCGTTCGGAAATTGGCTGTTGGCATAAATGTTGTAGTCTTTGGTTCCGATACGCACATCGCCGGCGGGCAGTATCAGGTTTGAGTCATTCACCGACTGCACCACGTCGTTGATGCTCATGTTGTGCGCTTCAAGCTTCAACGGATCGACATAGATTTGAATCTGTCGGTATGTTCCTCCATAAGGCTGCGGAACTGATGCGCCCTGCACGCTGGATATCTGATTGCGCACCTGGAACTGCGCTAGATCCTTGAGCGATGTCTCGTTCAATCCCTGGCCCTTCAAAGTCACCAGACACACCGGTTGCGTCGAAGCATCCATGCCCAGAACAACTGGCGGCAGCGTTCCCTGAGGCAACCGACGCAGATCAGCCATGGCCAGATTGGCGATGTTACTCAACGCAGCATTGGGATCAGTGCCAGCCTTGAAGTAAATCTTGATGAGGCTTACACCCGTCAGCGAGCGCGATTCGCTGTGGTCGACATTCGACGCCAGCGTAAAGAATCGCTCGAAGGTGTTCGTGATATCGGCCTCAATCTGCTGCGGCGGCATACCGTTATAGAATGTGGCCACGACAACCACGGGCAGATCAATCGTCGGAAACAAATCAACCGGCATGCGAAATGCATTGAACGCGCCGACCAGAGCTGCCATCAGACAGAGCATCAGAATGAAATAGGGGAACCGCAGCGCAAACTTCGGCATCAGTGCGATCCTCCCGCAGCTTCATTTGCTTCCTCGGCCTTGATGTCGATCGTGCCGCCGCTCTCATGCACAGTCTCGGACGCCTGAGATGCAGTCGGCAGAGGGCTGACGGTCTCGCCTTCGCGATACTTGTCTTGTCCTCCGTCGATCACCCGCTCGCCGGGATTCAATCCTTGCTTGATCTCCGCTAGTTTTGAGCCTTGCAGCCCAACCTCGACACGGCGGATATGCACGCGATTCTGATCGTCGAGCACATAGACCGACCGCGCATAACCGTCAAGCACCAGAGAATCGACAGGAACCGTCACCACGCCGCTCACCTTCGCCAGTTGCAGCGCCGCGTTGGCATACATCCCCGGAGCAATCGATAGATCGCGGTTCTCCACATCGACCTCGGTCTCCATGGTCCGCGTTTCGAAGTTGACATCGCGTGTGAAACGCACAATCTTCCCTGTAAGCGACCGATTGACCGCGTCCACGCGAACCTGGAGCAGATCACCAGCGTGCACAAACTGCACATCGTCTTCAGGCACGGGCACACGCAGGCGCAGCAAATCGCTCTGCGACAGACGAACAATTGGCAAGTCCTGGCTGTTGGAGTTCGTTCCACCCTGGATCAGTGCGCCGGTATCGGCGTAGCGCCAGATCACTACACCCTCCAGCGGCGCCGTCACATTGGTGTAGTCGTGCAGGGCTTGCACCCGCTCGTTATCGGACTTCGCGGCCCCTGCATGTTCTTTCGCCGCGGCCATCGCAGCTTTGGCCGCATCTACCTGAGCTTCTGACGACAGATCCTTCGCCTGCGCGTCATCCAACTCCTGTTGCGCGATCAGGCCCGGCTGCGCCGCCGCGGTCTGCTTGAGCCGGTCGTACTGCGCATGCAGCGCGCCATGCGTCGCTTCGGCGCTGTTGATCTCATGCTGGGTGCGTGTGATCTCCTCGTTGCTCTGCTGCGTCTCAAATACAGTTTGCTGCAGTTGCGCCTTCAACTCCGGCACTTCCAACGTCGCCAGCATCTCTCCCTTGTGCACCACATCGCCAATATCGACGTTAATCTTCTTCATGTACCCGCTGACCTTCGGGTGCACGTCTACCACCTGATAAGGCTGAAACTGTCCGGCGAGGGTAAGCACGCGCGTGATATCGCCACGCTGAGCCGTGACTACCTGAGCCGAGGGTGTGGTGGCGGCCTTCGCATCATCGCCATCTGAGTGACAGGCATTCAGGCCTATGCCGGCGCAAAGAATCAAGGTGAAGGACAGGACTGAAGCCCACCGTTGGCGGACTCTAGCGGGTTGAAGACTGAACAAGCGCGTCTTCAAATTCGACTCGCAGCGACAACATTGCCGGCGGGCATCTTCAAGCAGAAGCATGATGCGGATTTCCTCGCTGATAAAACGATCCAAGGCATGGCGCTCCAATGTGGGCGCGTGAGTGCTCGCGGCCGCCTATGATCGCAAGGCAGCCGTAATTCGGATCAGTAATCGACTAGAGAGCTGGAGGCGGACGCAAAAAGAGTGTTGCGGAGAAAAATGAAAGCTCGGTGAACCGTCTCGGCGCCTCGAAGGCGTCGGGGCGAGAACGATCCCGCTCGGGGAATGCGCTTCCCTTGAGCTCCATGCCGATCTTCGCAAGCTGCATCGGAGGGGCTGAAGAGTGGGCTCCGTCTGCTGTTGCACAATCGACTTGCTTGCCGGCTGCCGGGCATAGCTTCGCGGCGGAGACATCATTAGGCGATTGATTATTCGCGGCCCAAGCTGCCTTGGCTTCGACAGCGAGCAGCGCCGCCAAAAAGCAAAGCGCTAAGCCGTAAATGAACTGTCGAAGAGGATGCAATCCAGAAAGCCTTTCGCTCAGCTGCAGTCTATCACTAAGTTAGATGCCGCCTTGGACGCGACGGATTTGGGGCTTGGGACAATCTACCCTTTTCTTACAAATCCAAGTCAGCAGCCCGTTCTCTAAGACGAACCAGGCGCCCGTCCGTTTCGCACGACTCTGTTCAGACCCTTGCAGAGAGTACTAAAGGCGAAGGGATGACGAACCCAAACATCTCATTTTAATGGACATCTCCCTAACCTCATGGTTGAATCAAAGCTGTCGTCAGGAGTTTGGTAATGGCGCGTCCGTATTGGTCCGGTCCTATTCAAATTTCGCTCGTCTCTTTCGGCGTCAGCCTCTATGTCGCTACCGAAAGCAAGAGCCGCATCAACTTCCATCAGATCAGCCGCAGCACCGGTGAGCGCGTTCGCCATCAGAAGGTGCTCGAGAGCTCCGTGGATTCCGATGAGGCGTCGGTAGTCGGCAAAGACGAGATCGTCAAAGGCTACGAGTATCGCAAAGGTCAATACGTCATCATCGAGCCCAGTGAGCTCGAGAATCTGCGGGTTCCTTCAAAGCACGTCATCGAAGTCTCCCAGTTCGTCGACGTGTGCGACATCAATCCTGAGTTTGTTGAGAAGCCTTACTTTATTACTCCAGAAGATGACTCACAAGCGGAGGCCTTCGCTGTTGTGCGTGAGGCGCTCCTGAAAACCGGCAAGGCCGCGATTGGAAAAATCGCTTTCTCCGGACGCGAGCACATTCTCGCTATCAAGCCTGCGGAGGACGGCGGTCGCGGCATGATCGGCTATACGCTGCGTTACGCCGATGAACTGCGCAAGCAGGAAGACTACTTCCGCGATATCAAGCCCGCAACGATCAATGAGGATTCCCTGCAGCTTGCCGAGTCGCTCATCGCGAAGAGGTCGAGAAAGTTTGACCTGGGCAAATTCGAAGACGGCTACGAAGTTGCGGTCAAGGAGCTGGTTGAAGCCAAGCTTCACCAACTGCCCGTGCCGCAGGATGAAGAACCTAGAGCGAAGACCGGAAAAGTCGTCAATCTCATGGATGCGTTACGCCAAAGCCTGGGCAACGACGCCGAAGCAAAGCGCCCAACCAAGAAGCCACCGAAAAGCGAGAAGGAGCCGGCAGCTGCGCGGCGCGGCATGGGCTTGGTCAAAGCTCCCACAAAAACGACGGCAAAACGTAAATCGGCGTAGAGCCGCGGGCGTCCCCTAATCTCAAAGCATGAGGCATTCATTCCTCCGGGCTGTGCTCGGGCTTATTTTGTTCTGCGCGACGTTTTCGTCCTCTGCGCAAACCGCGCATACGCTCAGTTACGCTTCAGGCAAATCCATTGCCCTCGCTCTTCCTGAAAATCTCGACATCAGCGTCGCCGCCGCCGGCCTGCGCCGCGTACGCTTTTTCGCGCAGGCGCCCGACGGACGTATCTTCGTCACCGGCATGCACGACCTCAGCGATAACCGGCTGGGCTCCGTCTTCATCCTCGACGGCTGGAACGCGAAGACGCATAAGTTTGCGCGCGTTATTCACTATCTCGATCATCTGCGTAATCCAAACAATCTCGCCTTCTGGACGGACCCAGTAAAGAAACAAAGCTGGCTCTATCTTCCGCTCACCGACAAGTTAGTTCGGTATAAGTACAATGCTGGCGACAATGCGCCATCCTCCGCACCGGAGACGGTGATGCGCTTTCCCGACTACGGCCTGAGTTACAAATATGGCGGCTGGCATCTCACCCGCACCGTCGCTGTCGCAGAGAGCCATGGCGCCACGCGCATTTTCATCGCCGCTGGCTCATCGTGTAACTACTGCCAGGAACGGGAAGTGCTGCGCGCCGCTGTCGTCAGCATGGATCCTGATGGAAAGAATCCATCCCTCGCCGCGCAGGGCATGCGCAATGCCGTCGACTTGCACTCTGTCCCGTCTTTGAACAGCGCACTCTTCGCCACCAACATGGGCGACGATCATCTCGGCGATCAGCTTCCCGAAGATACGTTCTTTCAGCTGGACCTAACTTCGAATACGACGCCTAACTACGGCTGGCCCACCTGTTACTTTGCGCATGGCAAGCCAGCCCACGATACAACGCCGCTGCCGAAGCTCGACGCGGCCGGCGAAATCGCTGCAGCTCCGGCCTCGACAAATTCCGCCGAAGACTCTGTCTACGGCAAGCAGACCGGCGTCGTTGCGGCGGGCGTCAATCTCGCTGCAGGAGGCGGACACGCAGGTCCCGATCCAAACGCCGCGCTTGGCCAGGCGCCGGAGCCGCTCAGCTCTTGCGAAAAGGTCCCTCCTGCGTATACAACCTTCGCTGCGCATAGCTCCCCGCTTGGTTTCGAGTACTTCGGACAAGACGATCCAATCCTGCATAACAGCTTTCTTGTCGCTCTGCACGGCGCCAGTCACCCCCACATCGGCACCGGATACCGTGTGGTGCGTTTCTCGCCGTCTGACCGCAAGCCGCACGATTTCATCACCGGCTTTCTCACCGTTGTCCATGGGAAGCCCGTTGTCCACGGCCGGCCCTGCGGTATCCTGCGCACGGGACCGGACAGCTTTCTGTTGACTGATGATTATCTCGGACTCATCTACTCGATCTATCCACGAGCCCAGCCGGCGAATTAATCCTGCGAGACTCCGTCAACAACAGTTCCGCTGCACTCGCCAAACCCGATGCGCGGCAAACCGTCTTTTTTTGCATAGGCGCGGAAGGTTACGACATCGCCATCTGCGAGAAATGTGCGCGTCTCGCCGCTCGGCAATGTGATGGGTTGGCTGCGATGCTTCATCTCCAGCAGGCATCCTTCCGATCCCTCATCCGGACCCGAGATCGTACCCGTCGCTAGAAGATCGCCGGTACGCAAGTTGCATCCATTGCTCGCATGATGCGTGACGAGTTGCCGGATCGTCCAGTAGAGATTACGCAG
>DATHNJ010000315.1:0-2266 GCA_035486155.1 Occallatibacter sp.
ACCAGGAGAAGCGGGTGCTGTACGAACCCGTACGCCTGAACCAGGAGTTCCGGAAATTCGATTTCATGTCGCCGTGGGAAGGCGCGGACTATTCGTTGCCGGGTGACGAGAAAGCGAAGGCGGAGCCCAAATGACATCAGCCATTCGCCATTCGCTATTCGCTACTCGCCAGCAAGCGGGAGCTGCCTCATGAACGAACAAAGCCCAGCCTTACGCAACTTCACGATCAACTTTGGCCCGCAGCATCCGGCCGCGCATGGCGTGCTGCGTCTGGTGCTGGAGCTTGACGGCGAGGTTGTCGCCCGCGTCGATCCCCATATCGGCCTGCTTCATCGCGGCACCGAGAAGCTGATCGAGCACAAGACCTACCTTCAGGCGATCCCGTATTTCGACCGGCTCGACTATGTCGCGCCGATGAATCAGGAGCACGCGTTTTGCCTGGCGGCGGAAAAACTGCTCGGAATTGAGGTGCCGCGCCGCGGCCAGCTGATCCGGGTGCTGTATTGCGAGATCGGACGGATTCTCTCGCATCTTCTCAACGTCACCACGCAGGCGATGGACGTCGGCGCACTCACCCCGCCGCTGTGGGGGTTTGAAGAGCGCGAAAAGCTGATGGTGTTTTACGAACGCGCTTCCGGCTCACGCATGCATGCCGCGTACTTCCGCATCGGCGGCGTGCATCAGGACCTGCCGCCCAAGCTGATCGACGATATCGATGCGTGGTGCGATCCGTTCCTGACCGTGGTTCAGGATCTGGAGACGCTGCTCACGGGCAATCGCATCTTCAAGCAACGCAACGTCGATATCGGCGTGGTCTCGCTGAAGCAGGCCTGGGAGTGGGGCTTCTCTGGCGTGATGGTGCGCGGCTCAGGTGCCGCCTGGGATCTGCGCAAGGCGCAACCTTACGAATGCTACTCTGAGATGGATTTCGATATTCCGATCGGCAAGAATGGCGACTGCTACGACCGCTACTGCATCCGCATGGAAGAGATGCGCCAGTCGGTCAGGATCATGAAGCAGTGCATCGCCAAGCTGCGTGCGCCCGAAGGGCAGGGGCCGGTCGCCATTCTGGACCACAAGATTTTCCCGCCGCGCCGCGGCGAGATGAAGCGCTCGATGGAAGCGCTGATCCATCACTTCAAGCTCTATACCGAAGGCTTCCACGTGCCGGCCGGCGAAGTCTATGCCGCGGTGGAAGCGCCCAAGGGCGAGTTCGGCGTCTACCTCGTCGCCGACGGCAGCAACAAGCCCTACAAGTGCAAGATCCGTGCGCCCGGCTTTGCGCATTTGCAGGCGATGGATTTCATCTGCCGGGGCCATCTGCTCGCTGACGTCTCGGCTATCCTCGGCTCGCTCGACATCGTGTTCGGAGAGGTCGATCGGTGATCGCTCTGCCGCCCATCCATTTCGACCGCGCTTCGGGGGCTCTTGAAGGAGCCAATCTGTGGGAGCGGACGGCGGCGTTGGCGCTGACGACGGGATCTAAAATATCGTCGCATTTCTCGCACCGCGGGTACATCGGCTGCGCTAATCTTTTGCGTAAGACGCTGCCCGAGCGTAATATCGCGATCAAACTCAACGACGACGCGACGTTCGAGTTTCCCTATGGCGATGGCTACTGGAGCAAGCTGCTCGATCGCTCCTACAGCTACGAAGACGAACTGGAATTTCTGTTTCGCCATTCCGCCGACATCGACTACACGCTGCTCGATTGCGGCGCCAATTACGGCTACTGGTCGGTGCTGGTGACGAGCAAGCCGTTCGGTGCGCACAAGGCGATCGCGATCGAGCCGTCGTCGGACAATTTTGCAAAACTCGCGAATAATGCGGGCGTGAACGGCAATCGTTTCGAGGTCATGAAGTGTGCCATTGGCGCCGCGAAAGGGACAGCACAGCTGTCCGGGACCAAGCACGAGAAATTCAGTATCGCGGGCTCTCCCGGAAGCGGCTTCGAGACCGTGCCGGTGATCGCGCTCGACGATCTCCTGGATCAGGGCAAGATTGCTGCTGACGGAAAATACCTGATCAAGCTCGATGTTGAGGGGGTCGAGATCGACGCCATCAAGGGCGGCGCGCGACTGTTGGAGTGCGACAGTGTCATTATGTGCGAAGAGCACGGCAATGACCCCGACCACACGGTGTCGCGCTACATTCTCGAACAGACCCCGCTGAAGCTTATCGTCTATGATCCCCGTTCCAATCGCCTCGAGACCGTGAGCGAGCTTTCGATCCTCGATCGCATCAAGGTTTCATCCCACATCGGTTA
>DATHNJ010000316.1:0-8243 GCA_035486155.1 Occallatibacter sp.
CGCTGCCGAAGACGCACTCAAGTGGCTCTCCGGCGCCAGCAAAGCGATCCAGGCGACACCCGCAGTGGTCGCAGCTCTCGCCACGCTCATCGGCGCCGTTGAAAAGCCGCTTTCGGAACTTGCCGGCGCCGCCGCCAACCCCCTCAACATCCCGCTGGACGTGCAAACCGTAGCCGACCTGAAAGCGGTGTGGCCGCAATTGCAGTCGTTTCTCGCCTCACTAGGCATCAAGCTCTAACGCAGATGCAAAGGGCCGCGCCATTGTTGGCGCGGCCCATCCCATCTCCATCAAGCTTCTAGGTAGTCGACGCCTGCGCTTCGCCCAGAATCAGCTTCAGCGTGATCTGCCGTCCGCCGCGCAAGATCGTCAAGCTGATCGTATCGCCCGCCTGATGCTTGTCCAGCATTCCCGCAATGTCCTGCGAGTCGGTGATCTCTCTTCCGTCGATCGCGACAATCAGATCGCCCCCGAGCAATATCTCCGTGTTGCCGACGTACGCTCGTTCGTTGCCGCCGCGCAAACCGGCGCGCTCCGCTGCGCCGCCCGGAATCACCTTCTGGATCAGCACGCCATACTGGGCCGCCAGCCCCATCTGCTGCGCCAGGTCAGGCCCAATCGCGTACGACACGATCCCCAGCGATGGCCGCTTCACCCGTCCATACCGCGTCAGGTCCGCGAGCACCGCTTTGGCCGTGTTGATCGGAATAGCGAACCCGATGCCTGAGCTCTGATCCGCCCCATTCGAGGCGATCATCGTGTTGATCCCGATCACTTCTCCATGCGAATTGAGCAGCGGGCCGCCCGAGTTACCCGGATTGATCGCCGCATCGGTCTGAATCGCGTCCTCGATGTGCGATCCGCTCCCTCCACCAATGGTTCGAATCGAGCTGATGATGCCGCGCGTCATCGTTCCGCCCAGCCCGAAGGGATTGCCGATCGCATACACCTTTTGCCCCACCGCAAGCTGCGTGGAATCGGCAAGCGTCACCGGCTCCAGGCTCGGTGCGTCAATCTGCAGCAGCGCCAGGTCATGCACTTTGTCGGTGCCGATGACCTTGGCCGCGTAGTGATGCTTGTTGCTCAATTGCACATCGACGCCGCGATTGGCGCCCTCCACGACGTGGAAGTTCGTCAGCACATGTCCGCTGCGGTCGAGAATGAATCCCGATCCCTGTCCTTCCTGCGGCACCGCGCCGTAGAAAAAGTTGAACACCACTTGCCGCGAAGTAATGTTGACCACCGACGGCAGCACGCGCTTGTAGACCGAGATGTTGTTCTGCTCTTCGGCATCGTAGGCAGGCGCAGCGTCGGCCTCCGTCAGTTGCAAACCGGAGCCGCCGTTCGCCACGCCGCGCACGAACGGAAGGTCGCGCAAATGCGATGGAAGATGGGCGCTCAAATACCAGAACCCGCCCACAAAAAGACCAATCAGAAAAAAATGACGCAATTTCATCGTCGCGAACCAGGACCTTTCCAAACTCATACGGCTACGGCGCAAAGCAGTTCAGCTAAGTGAAAGATGCTGTCGCCGTTGCTTCTTATTCTAGAAAACCGCGCGCGGTGCGTTTGTTGCTTTCCGCGGCAAGCTGTTCCCACAGCGGCTTTACCAATACCCGCAGGGCTTCCCTATCTCCATGATTTTCCAAAACATAATCCGCGCGAGCAGTCTTGTCCGCGTCCCTAATCTGATGCCCTAGCCGGGCGTGCGCATCGGATTCGGCGGCCACGCGTCGATCCTCAGGCAAACCAAGCCGGTCCACATAGCGCCTCACCTTCAACTCATCCGACGCCGTCACCAAGATCACGCGATCCATCCGTCGGCGCCAGTCGGCCAAGACGCCCTCTGTCTCGCCACGCGCCCGCGCGTCGCGCTCCACCTCGAAGATCAGCGCCGACACAACCACCGCAACTGCCTTCGGATCGCGCGCAAAAACCTCCTCCATCCACTGCCGCTGCTGTTCGATCACCGCCGGATGCACGATCGCATTCAGCTCCTGCAGACGCCCGCCTCGGAAGGCTACCTTCGCAAGCTGCGCCCGATCGAGCCGTCCGTCCGCCGCGACAACCTCTGCGCCGAACGTACGGACAATCTGCTCGAACACATCCTGCCCAGGGGCCATCAATGCACGGCCCATCTCGTCGGCCTCGATCACCTCGGCGCCAAGCTCGCGCAGATACTCGCCGACCGTGCTCTTGCCGCTGCCCAATCCGCCGGTCAAACCGACGCGCAACACTACGCAAGCCCTCGCCGCATCTTCGCCGCGCGCACCGTGTTCGCCATCAGCATTGCGATTGTCAAAAGCCCCACGCCGCCAGGCACGGGCGTGTACGCTCCCGAAATCTCGAACGCCGCCGGATGCACATCGCCGACAATCACCGCCCCCCGCTTGGCGAACGCCGCCTCGCGTTTGGCGTTTCCGGCGAAAAAGCGTTCGAACTCCTCGCGCGTCGTAATGCGATTGATCCCTACATCGATAATTGTCGCGCCCGCCTTCACCATCTCCGGCTCGATGAACCCTGGCCGTCCGATCGCCGCCACCAGAATGTCCGCCTCACGCGTGATCGCCGGCAGATTCCGCGTCTTCGAGTGACAGATCGTCACCGTCGCATTCTCATGCAGCAGCAGCATCGCCGCCGGCTTGCCGACAATGTCGCTTCGCCCCACCACCACTGCGTGCTGGCCGCTGATCGGCAACTCGCTGCGCTTCAGAATCTCAATGACGCCCGCCGGTGTGCACGGCGCCAGCGCCGGCCGACCCGCCTGCAAACGGCCCGCATTTACCGGATGAAAGCCATCGACATCCTTCTCCGGCGACACCGCATCGAGCAACGCCTTGGCGTCCACCTGCTTCGGCAGCGGCAGTTGAATCAGAATGCCGTCCACATCGTCGCGCTCGTTCAGAGCCGCGACCAGGTCGAGCATCTCTTCAGTCGTAACGGTATCGGGCGGCGTGATCAGATCGCTGTACAGCCCTAGCTCGGCGCAGGTCTGCACCTTGCTGCGCACATAAATCTCCGACGCCGGCACATGCCCCACCAGCACCGCAGCCAGTCCCGGCCGAACTCCCTGTGCGCCGAGAGCGCGCACTTCCTCGGCAACCTCCTGCTTGATCGCCGCGGCAATCGCCGCCCCATCTAAGATTCTCGGCATCCTTCTCTCCAAGAATCATCCTATCTCCCCAGGGCGCGCCAATTCGGAGATCGAGAGCCTTACTGGAAATCAAGCTAAGGCAAAGTTTGGCCGATCGCATGCGCGCCGCTCGCCGGCGTACGGCTCAAGCGAGCCTGCGCCGGAAAGCACTTCAGCGCATCCTCGTAGATGGCAAGCATGCGCGCATAATTGGCCGCGGCGGTGTACTTATGCTCGTACTCAGCGCGCGCTTGAAGCCGCATGGCTTTCCGTTCTTCCGGATGCCAGAAGATCCAGCGCACGGCGCTCGCCAATCGATGCGGATCGCCCGCTGCAAATAATCTCCCGGTTACGCCATCTTCAACAAGCTCCTCCATCGCCCCCAGACGCGACGCGATAACAGGCAAGCCGGCCGCGAAGGCCTCCGTGATCACCAGAGGAAATCCCTCGTACCACGTCGACGGAACAATCAACGCCGTCGCCTCGCGCATGCTCTGTCGAACTTCATCCCGCCCGCGCGCTCCCAGCCACGCAATGGATGTATCCGATGCGGCCGCATCCGCTACAAGAGCGGCAAGTGGACCATCCCCGATAATCCGGAGCTTGGGTTTCTCCGCAAGCAGGCGCCAGGCGGACAAAAGAACGCCGATTCCCTTCTCCTCCGTCAGCCTTCCGACGAAAAGCGCGAACTCGCCGTCGCCGCTTCCCACCTCAGGGTCCGGATCAACGAAATTTGGCTTCACCACGATTCGTTCGGCTGGAAGTCCGCCCGCGATGAACTTACTCCGCGCGAACTCATTCAACGCAACATATCTCGAGACGCAGCGGCCCCACGTTCCCAGCGCGCGATGGACTGACAACATGCCTGCAACAGCGAGCGTTGCAGCCGAGTTCTCTCGATAGCAGCGATGCAGCACTCCAGGCCATGGAACGGCCCTGCCGCAGCAATCCTCGCAGACGCCGCCGGAGCGATAGAGCGTGGCCTTCGGGCATAGCAAACGAAAGTTGTGCAGCGTCTGCACGACCGGGACACCGGCGCGATGACACGCCATGTGGATCGAAGGAGAAATGCGCGGAAAAAAGTTGTGCACATGAACCACGTCCGGATGGAACCGCTGAATCCGTTCACGAGCCTCCCGCGCATGGTGAAAAGAGTACGCGCAGTCAAGTCCCGTTTTGCATGCATCCGCGATGCCCACGATCGATGCGTTGCTCTCTTGCCATATCTCGATCTCGTGCCCCATCCGCTCCAGCAATGCGCTTTCGGCCTGCACTACGACATCTTCGCCGCCGGGCTGCCGATACCGATTGTGAACGAAGAGAATCCTCATTGCACTCAGGCCCGCAGCTCTTGATCGACCCCGACCGCATCACAGCCTATGAGAGTCGATGACCGGAGCGCGCGCTGAAGCAACTCAACCTTCTCTACCGCAATGCGCTCGGCGCTGAATTTGTCTCTCGCTCTTTGCCAGAGACTCCGCTTGCAGTCGAGAAAGAATTGCGAGTCGGTCGCCAGTCTGTCCAGGATTGCGACGAGGCCCTCCACATCGTCCTGCTCAAACAGAAGCTCCTCCATGCCGATCACCTCTGGGATCGCTCCCGTCTTGCTTCCGACCGTTACTGTTCCCTCCGCCATCGCCTCGGCAAGAACAAGTCCGAACTGTTCTTCCCAAGCGGGCGTTTTGCGCGATGGCAGAACCAGCGCATCGCTCGACCGCAAGAGGTCTCGCACCTGCTCCTCCGCCAACTGGCCGAGGAAGCGAACCTGCGTCCATACTCCGAGCCTCTCCGCAAGTCGCTCTAATCTCCTCCGTTCCCCTCCCTCCCCGGCAATCACGCACGAGATCGTGATTCCCCGGCGGTACAGGCCCTCTATCGCTCGCAAAAGACAATCCACCCCTTTGCAAAGAACAAGCCTTCCTACAAAGCACGCTTTGAATGTCTTCAACCCTTTGCTATGACGCGCCGGGCGGACGGACGGAGCGGAGCGTACAGTCACGCCCATCTGCGGTGACTTGGCGATGCGCCCGCCGAATCCCCACTCTCGATGAATTTCGATTGCGAGCGCGCTTCCCGCGATGATCTCGCTCACCCTCTCGAGCACGAATCCTCGCAACGCACGACGTGGAAACGAAAAAGAACGGTCGACGTTCTCCCAGACGAACTGCACCAGCGGAATAAACCTTCTGCAGGCGGCGAAAGCTATCTGCGCCGATCCCAGCGCATAGACCTCCTGCTCGTGGAGAATCACTTCGGGATCGGAAACGTCGAGAGCTCTCGCCAGCGCAAAGGGCCGATATAGAAATGCCCCTTGCCGCGCGCCGAAGACGACGGGCACAGGAAGATCCAGCACCGAATGCGGCTTCTCCCAACAGCATTCCACGCCTTGGTACGCATTTGGATGGATCAAACTCAGCTCGATTGCTGGAAGTTTCGCCATGGCGTCCAACGCCTTTAGATATCGCTCGTCCTGGTACGCATGCGAGATAACTGTAATTCTCATCTCGCGGATCTCTTCACCGACGGCCACAGCTCGCATTCACTCCGAGTGGCGTCAAACGGCGGAACGAACCTTGGCAGGCAGCCGTATTCCAGCAGATTCGTGCGCGTCTCTTTCTCGCGTAGGCGCTGTTCGAGCAGTTCGAGCAATTGATCTGGCAATGGATCGCCAATATCCATCGCCGCGCCCAGAAAGCTTACGGGCAGGTTTTTTGATCGTCCATACTGTGCGCAAAGGCATCTGACAAACGCTCTGCTGCGCGCTGTAGACGAAGACTCTAATTGCTGCGTAGCTTCGTGTCCCCAGAGCGAGTAGGTCCCGTCGCTCAGCGCCAGTTGCGGCTCGTACCACACATAGGGCCCATCGGAAAGAAACGCGGCCGCCAGGCTGTAAGAGGAGACCGAGCAAATGCGCAGATCAGCCTGGGCCATCAGCAGCAAATCGCTGCACTCCGTTCGTCCTGTGCAGATGATCTGAGAAGGATTGAAGCGTTCCACTGCCTCCTCAAAGACGGGATTGGGACGATCGCTGAAAAACCAGAACTGAACGCGCTCGCCAAACGCCTCTCGCACAGCCCTGCACACCCACAGATACCAGTCGCCGGGAACCAGAAGGTTGAACTTCCCTCGCTGCTCCTTGGTCTGCGCCGGCGTGGAGAACCCATCGCCTTTCGATCGTATGTGCACGGCAACCTGAAGCCTGCTGCGATCGAGCCGCGAAAGAACGCGGTACATGTTGTCCAGAGCATCCCGGCTGCCGAGGAGCCTCTCCCACAAAAACCAGCGCGCATTTCGTATCGCACCGTATCCGCCCCACATTCCCTCGACGCCGACAACAAAGAACCTCTCTTTCACCAGGTCAATCTTCTCCACCCACCTCAACAACGCCGTTCCAAAATCCACCTCCCCGGTGCTGAGATAGTCTTCCTCTGTGAAGGTCGCAAGTGGCGCACGCAAAAGCGCGTCCTCTAGGATGAAATCGAGCCGCGAACTGCGAAAATTGCGCCAATAACGGCGCCGGTTCAATCCCCACGACGGACCAACAAGCCGCGCGTGCAGCGCCTGGCTGGCGATCCAACCTTTGGCCCAGGGGATTAATTCGTTGCCGAGACCTTCGCCGCGGTAACTGGTTCGCTTTGCCACAACGACTCTCATCCCGCCGCCTCCGTGGGCCGAGATGAAACGAGAGCCGGCCCGGGCAACCGATGCGCCTGCATGCGAAGCTGCTTCACATAACTTGCGGGAAGGAGATCCGCATATCCAAGCAGGAACCGAATTGCATCATGACCGAAGACGATCTCCCCCGCACGCCAAACCATCCAACCAAGCCAACCGACGGAAAACGAGGCCAATATCGCCAGGCGCGGCCCCGCCCCGAGATGAAACGGAGCGCGAAGAATCTGGTCAGCCGACCACACAAGCCCACCAAACGCAATGGCGAAACCTATCCTCTTCAGAAGCATGAGAGAGGCTTTTCCCCAGCCAATTTCCAGCAGACGAAAAGTAAACGAGGCAAGAAGAACGAAACGAAAAATCGTCGCTCCCAGTAGCGTCCAAGCGATAGCAAGAATCGAAATGCGCGCCGCCCCAAACAAGGCTACGGCCGCGGTCGCACAGCTGATCGCCTGTGGCCAGAATTCAAAGTGCGGCTTTCCCAGCCCGCTAAGAATGGGGCCGAGAAGACAATGTACGCCATAAAGAGGCATCGCCATCGCCAGAGGGAGCATGAGTGGGACGAGTCCTCGCCACTTCTCTCCAAACAAGCCAACCATCGTTGTCTCTGGAATGAATGCGCAAATCGCATAGGCGCAGCTCAGCACACCCAAGACAATAGCCATCAGGGAGAGCGTGATCTTCCCTACCTCGCGTTGGCGTTCATGCGCCCTGGCAACCGATGACATCAGCACAGACTGTAGCCCTGCAACGGCGGCATTCACAGGTTGGTAAGCGAAGTTGCACGCCCGCCCATAGAGGCCAAGCGCCACAGGCCCAAGCTGGGCTGCGGCAAGGTTATCCAGATTCGAATGTCCCCAGTTCACCAGGTTGTTGGCGACAATCGTTCCTCCGAAAGCCGCCACCGATCGATCGGGAAGACCGAAATAAGGCACAAGGGAGTGTCGCGTCGCGAAGTAAAGGAGAATGGCGTTCAGGAGGCACTGACAGAGCGCCGCAGCCACCAGACTCCAGACTCCGGCGCCCCGAAAAGCAAGTGGGATGCCCACCGCGCCAAAGGCAACCGCGGAGCTGGCGACTCCCGCGCACTGAATCGTCTTGAATTGCATTCTTCTTCGAAGCAGCGCTGCAGAGACCGATCCGATCGATTGAATCGCAATCATCCCACTCATCGCCTGAATGACGCGCGTCGCCGAAGCGTCGTGAAAGGAACGCGCGATCCATGGCGCCAACATATATATAACTCCGGTGGCTTTCAGCGCGATCGCAACCTGCCAGGAAAATGCTTTGCGTATATCCCTCTCATCAAGCGCTTGCTTCTGGATCAAAGCCTGACTAAGTCCGCCATCCACAAATAAGTTGACGAATCCATAGACTGTGCTGGCAAGAATCATCTGCCCATAGGGCTTCGGGCCCAGGATCCGTGCGAGGACGATCCCG